>NZ_JBLXHU010000041.1:0-17784 GCF_048259285.1 Bizionia sp.
ATAAATAGAAAAATCCCTTAAAAGTTCTAATTCTATTTTCTTTAACATAATAGTTTTTCCACATTTATCTTTGCCATAAGTGATGTAGTCTTTTTCAAATTTGAAAAAATTATCCCACAGAAAATCAGGATGACTACTATCATCATTTAAAACTTCGGAAACAGATTTTTCCTTAAGAACAGGGCGTGCACTTAATTCTAGTAAATCTTTACGACTTTCCTTATTATTACTTTCTACAAAGAGAGATTTTGAATCATCGAGTTCATCTAAAAAACGTCTTCTAATATTTTTTCTTAATTCATTTTGTTTTGCAAGAACTTCATTTGTTGGAATATTATATTTCTTATTTTCTAATGGATAAAAAACTTCATTTTTTATATCATACATTCGAAAATCAACACAAAATATATTTTCGACATAGTCCAGATTAATTAAAGAGTATCCTATTTGAGATTCAACTTCAAAAGATAGATTAGCAGAAGATCCTAATTTAATAACTCCATCATTTGGTGTGAGATCAAGACTCAAATTGTTTTTGTGTATGTGACCACTTAACATAAAATCAAATCTTTTATGAAGTAAATCCTCAATTTTCCATAAATTCCATGGACGTAAATCTTTTAAAGGATGATGATGCAAAACAATTTTTAAATCACAAGATAATATTCTGTCTAAAGCTTCATCAACCTTACTAATAGGGTATAATAAATTACTATCATCATTTATTCCTACCGATCTCCAAGCTGTATTTAAACAAACAAACCCTATTTTTCCAAAACTAGTATTTCTAATATGAGTTGAATACATTTCTTCCACATAATCTAAAGAGTTAGTGCTTTCCTTAAAATATTCATTCACAAAATTTCTGTAATTTTCTAAAGGTTTATGGCTATTAATTAAATCAGTATTATTTTGCTTAAAAATGTCATTCAGTTTATCATTATCATCAATTTCCTCATCTAAATACTTAATTAATGATTTCGAAACTACGCTTCTATCTATATCATGATTACCAGGACATATAAAAATATTTTCTTTCTTAATTTTAGTTACTTCAACTATCCTTTCAAGGAAATTAACTTTTGCAAGCTCAAAATCTTCAGTTTTGTCTCCTCTTTGGACTAAATCACCTGAAAATATTACAAAGTCAATTTCATCAACATTTTTCTCTAAGTCATTAAAGAAGTTATCTAATAATTTTTTCTGTTTAGTTCTTCCCCCAATTTGGTTAGTATAATGTAAATCCGTAATGTGTAATATCTTCATCCATGTAAAATTTAATCACTAAAATAAGAAAGTTTGATTTCTTAATAAGTGGTAAAATTAATACATATAAACATTATATTAACTAAATAGTAATTCCTCACACATTATTCATAGATGTTTAATTTATTAAACCAGAAATCGTGAACCTCATATATTTCGTTGCCACTACTCTTCTAGCGTCTTTTATTCATTTCAATATTATTTTTTTAATAGGTACTCGTGAATCTCGTAACCTCTATTTCATTAGCACCGTAGAGTAACATTTGTCAAGAAAAAATAAAGCACATATTCACTCAATATCAAAAACAAACTCCAACATCAAATCCCTACCATCTATAACATCTACTAATTTTCTTTCAATCATTTTATCTGGAGCTATACCTTTGTCTAATGCCAATTCAGGAACATGAACAGATTCCCGTTCGGTACCTATTTGTAAAGCTAGTTTTGTGTTTTTTAGTGATGGGACAGCTCAACCAGGATGTGTGCTGTAGGTGCCTCCTGTTTCTTCGCCGACTATAGTGGCTAATTTATTAGTTCTAATTGATGTGTTTGAAAGTAAACTCATTGAATAATTATTACAATGGTCTTATTTTATTTAATTCACAAAGTCATTCATACTATTTCGAGAGTGAAACGAAACTAAACCTAATAATATGAGTAAGTTTGTAACCACTAATACTACTTTCATGATTATACCCAAACTCCATTATATATCTCAAAGGAATTCACCAGCAGAACATTTAGAAAATATCCAAAAAGCCTGTACGTCTGGTGCTGAATTGGTGCAATTGCGGTTAAAGAATTTATCTGAAAAGAAATATTTAAAAATAGCTCAAGAAGCTCGGGAGATTACGTCTCGTTTTCAAACGCGCTTGATCATCAACGATCATTATAAAATAGCCAAAGACGTGAAAGCCGATGGTGTGCATTTAGGAAAAACTGACCACTGCCCTACTGTTGTTAGAAAACAATTATATACTTGGCAACTGATTGGCGGAACGGCACATACCTTGGAAGATTGTGAAACGTTGATTAACAAAGAAGTTGATTATATTAGTTTAGGGCCTTTTAGATTTACAAACACCAAAACAGATTTACCGTCTGTTTTAGGATTAGCTGGTTACGCCGACATACTAAAAAGCTTGAACACCGAAACGCCCATTATTGGTGTTGGTGGTATAACAACAAACGATGTTAAGGAAATATTAGAAACCGGAATTTCTGGAATTGCCGTTTCTGGTGCTATTACCGCCGATTTTAATTGTATAAAACTGTTTCATGAGTTACTTGCGGCATCATCAACAGCAGAACAACGCCATACCTTTGGCTCCAACACAGATTCAAAACCAACTTAATTACTTAATCCAATATAATAACTTCCGTTTTTAAAATCCATTTCCCATTTTCTTGGACACTTTTAGTTACCGTAATTTTATTGGGTCCCGTTTTCTTAAAAACATCAATCAATTTCAGGTTTTTGTGTACGGTAGTATTAATTACAACTGGTTCGGTAAGTAACCTGCTATTGTTAGCATCATAAACATATAGGGTTTTGGAGGTTGGTTTAATATCCCAGAAACCAATTTCGTCTGCTTCATCATTATTCAAATCCTTTAAGTTTTCTAATTGCGATTTGTAAGCACCTTGGATGGTAATAGGGTTTAAATCCTTATGGCTAAACATAATGACACTATTGCAGCCGCCTTCGCATTCTACTGGATTACTTGAGGTAATTATTTCCGGCGAAATAACCGTTGCATAATCTGAAAGTCCATCGCCGTTAAAATCGCCATACAGCTTTCTTGTTTTAGATTGGATTACTTTATTATCAAAGGAACTTGGGAAAATACGCGTATCTAAATCCTGGGTATTTTCAGCAATATTTTCACGTAATATTTTGAACTCACCATTTTTAAACATCACTGATAAAAATGAGGTGGATTGTGCTTCAATCCCACTGTAGGAAACTTGTTTGGTAAAGGTTACTAAATAGTTGGCCGCCTCTTTTGTAATGACCATTTCATCATTTAAAACTCGTTGTGTATAATCTGGAAATTGTTGAAATAAGCTGTTTTTACTTTCTTGTACTTGGGTTCGGGTACGCTCTTTGCCGTAATAGGTTACGACTGCCATATAGTACTTATCAAGATAAGGCGACTTTAATTGTGTATGGGCTTCGTTCCACTGCTTAACAAAGGCACGGATCTCTTTTTCTCCTTTTGGGTTAACCTCATTGCAACTGCATGCAAATAAGATAAATAAGCAAGATAGGAATTGGAGATACTTCATGTTTTAATGGGTTTTGGGCTTGTTTAGTTTATGCTAAAGATAATGGAATTTTAGTGACTTTTTGCTATTTGTTTTGGTGGTATATCAATATTTCATTTTTCTGAATATTTAAATGGGGACTCCTGATGTGCTGGTTAATTAACCAGATGTGGTTGGTGTTTTCTTGATATAATCTGCGCTGAACTTTGGAATTCCGTTCTGCCTCTCTATTTGACCGATTTTCCTAAAGATCATAAAACGGGTTGTAAGGATACACCTATTACTATAAACCAAACCTTTCTTATTTTTAAACCCATAAAAACAGTTATGCTGCTTTTATGGGTTTTATATTTAGTATTCGTTTTGTCTTCTATTTATGGGACAACCATAAACTGTGTATTAAGCTTCTCCTCTGGCTGGGTAGCCTTCTTTTAAAATATAGTCTATTCCGCCTAATATGTCGTTAAAACTTGGTCTGCCAAACGGCATGGATTGGATGGACACCCAATATAAAGTTTGATCCGGTGTTATTATAAAAATACCCGGTTCTGTAAAGTGTTCAGGTTCTTTTTTAATACCTTTTGATATAAATAATCCCCATTTTCTTGCTTCCTCTATAGGAAGTCCGTAACCCAATGGTATGTCGGCTATATCCCAATCGTTATAGGTTTCTTTGGCAACTTCTTGTGTGTCTGAACTAATGGCTATGAAGTTTACACCTCGGTCGGTAAATTTACTTCCTTTTTTTTGAAGTTCTTCCAATTGGGATTTGCACACTGGGCAGTGTTTCCCTCTATAAAATAGTATCATGGTGAAATTTTCTGGCGCTTGCTCGCTTAATTTCCATGTGGTATTGTTGACTAAACTAATATGCAAATCCGGTGTTTTTTCTCTTGGTTTTATCATTGTTTTATCTTTTTAATTATTCACAATAATATATGGATTGCTGTTGATTTGTTTTAACTGAATTACATAAATCTTTACCGGGATTGGTGTCAAAGATTATTGCTAAAGTTGAGAATACCCTTGATTGAGATGGCCTAATATGCTATTCTTTATTGTTTATTCTTATCCTGTTTTTTCATCCGTTTCCATAAAAAGTAAATGATTATGAAAAAGATAGGTAAGATGATATACACAATTAAATCAAAGGGTTGTGATAAATCAATAGTACCACTGTCTCCTGGGTTTTGAGATTGTGTGGGAATTTGAAAACGTAATGACAATATATTTAGCATGTTTTTTAAATTGAATTATAATGATAAGTTACAAAATTAATAGCAAATTATGAAGTCTACCCTTCCCGTCGTAAGACTTCTAAAGGCGAACTTCGTAAAACTGTTTGAATATTGCTTAAGCCAATGCCTAAAACCAATAAGGTTATACCTGGCAAAAACACCAAAAACGGAATTATTGATGGCACAAAGGGTTCTTTAAAAACAAAAATGGCTAAACACAAACTGCTGACTAGTGCCAAAATAATTCCTACCAAACTTCCTAAAAGTCCTAGAAACACATATTCGAAAGCCGTGATTTGCAGAATCTGTTTATTTTTAGCGCCCAAGGTTCGGAGTAAGACACTTTCCTTAATACGTTGGTATTTACTGGTTCTAACGGAGCCAATCAATACAATGATTCCCGTAAGAATACTGAAAAATGCCATGAAGTTAATAATCCATGAAACTTTATCTAAAATATCTTCTATAACGGTATAAATCTGGCGTAAATCAATTATGGATACATTCGGGAATTTAGCCACTAAATCCTGTTGTAGTGCTGCGGAACTCGTTTCGTCTGGCACATTGGTTGTGAATACATTAAATTGTGGCGCTTGTTCTAAAACACCTGCCGGAAATACGATGGAAAAATTGAGTTGCATTTGAGACCAATCGACTTTTCGGATACTGCCTACGGTTGTTTCCATTAAAACACCTTGAACGTTGAATACAACGGCATCACCAACAGACAGTTTGGCATCGGATGCCAGATTATCAGAAATGGACATGACTATAGGTTCACCCGGTTTTAATTGTGGTGTCCACTCGCCTTCCAACAATTCTTCTGATGCTATTAGGGAATCCCGATAGGTGGTTCTAAATTCATGGTTTAAAATCCAACCTCGCATTTGCCGCGTACTGTCTTGACGAATGTCATTTACCAATCTGCCTTTTATACTATGCATACGCATGGTAACCAAGGCTAAACTATTTAGTACTGTCAAATTTTTGTCCGTAATGTTTTGTGAAACGGCTTCACGCTGATCGCGCTGCACATCTAAAATGATGATATTGGCATTTTCAGAGGCTTGTCCGACTTCTGTTTTTGCCAACAGAATATCCTTCGTGAAATATAAGGTGCTAATTAAAAACGTACCCAAACCAATAGCCACCACCAATACCACGGTTTGATTATTGGGTCTGAATAAATTAAGTAAGCTCTGGCGTGCTGTAAAACTCCAGTGTTTTGGAAAAAACTGTTTTATGGTTTTAATAAAACCTAATGCTACCAAGGCTAACATGGTAAAAGTAAAAACGGTTGCAACCACAAAACCGGCTGCATAAAGTGCATCTTTAATCAACCAAAGTGAAAATAAAAACAGGAACACTAGAATAGCTCCAAATACTAAAAATCGAATTTTTCGTGGTTCTTGTGATGCATTTTCATCCACACGCAGTACATCCAAAGGCGACACATACCACGTACGCAATAATGGTAATAATGCAAATAATACCGACATAAATAAACCCAGAAACACACCAATTAAAATAGGCTGTACCGAAATGGATATTTCCAAGGTGAAGGGTAAAAAGTCTTTTAAAAGATAGGGGAAAACGGTTTGCAACGCCGCACCAATTATAGAGCCAATTAATCCACCGATAATTCCAATGCCAGCAATTTGAATAAGGAAAATAAGAAAACTTTGAAGCCTAGAAGCCCCCATACATTTTAAAATGGCTATGGCTTTTAATTTCTCTTTGATATAAATATGGACCGAACTGGCAATTCCTATACAACCTAAAAGCAAAGCTATAAAAGCGGCCAAATTCAAAAATTTCCCTACATTATCATAGCGCCTACCCAAACGCTCTGTGCTACTTGTATGCGATTTGATGTCCGCATTTTCTAAATCTAAAATAGGTTCTAATTTATTTTCAAGTCGTTTTAAATTGAGCGTATCTGATGCTTTATAATAATATTGATATTCCTTCCGACTTCCAAACTGTAGTAATTGCGTAGCTTCAACAAAACGATACGGAATCACCACTGGTGGTGCAACCGAACTGGCAATAGCTGAACCTCCTGGAATGGATTTTAATGCGCCAGCAATGGGCAGTGTTAACTCACCAATCTTAATAGAATCACCTGGCTTTATATTGAATTGTAATAACAGGGTGGCATCTACCAAAGCACCACCTGATTCTTGATACACACTGGCAGCCGTAGCTGGTTCTGATTTTATTTTACCATAAAAAGGGAAATCGCCTTGCATGCCCCGAACCTTTACTAATTTGGAACCGCCATTTTTGGGAAAAGCAATCATAGAGACAAAATTAACCTCTGATGCATCTGGTTTTAAGGAATCGATAATGGTTTTTGCGCGCTCTGTAGGTACTTGTCTGGAATCGATAATAAAATCGGCTCCCATTAAGGTTTTAGACTGGCTTTGGATATTGTCCTTTAAGTTGGTGCTAAACAATTGAATGGACACAACGGCAGCAATACCCAAAATAATGGATGCCATAAATAATAGCAAGCGTACTTTGCTAGCTTTAGCGTCGCGCCAAGCCATTTTAAAAAGCCATGCTACTTGTAATTTTGAGTTTAATTTGGAGTTATTCACTATGCCGTAGTCAATTGATTGGTTACTATTTTTCCACCTTTAAGGCGTAGAATTTGTTGGGTTCGATTGGCTAATTCCAAGTCATGCGAAATTATGACCAAAGTCGTTCCGTTTTCTTTGTTTAAATCCAGCAACAACTGAATGACTTTTTCTCCTGTTTCGTCATCTAAATTTCCCGTAGGTTCATCAGCAAACAAAATAGAAGGTGAATTTGCAAAAGCGCGCGCCAAAGCGACACGTTGCTGTTCGCCTCCAGACAATTGTGACGGGTAATGATGAACACGATCTCCTAAACCTACTTTTTCCAATAAAGTCATACTTTTTGTAGTTGCTTCTTTTGATCCTTGCAACTCCAAAGGTACGCTCACGTTTTCAAGAGCTGTAAGTGTTGGTAGTAATTGGAAATTCTGAAAAATAAATCCAACCTCCTTATTTCGTAATTGGGCGCGTTCATCTTCATTTAGGCTACTTAAATCCTGCCCACATAATTCCACAGTTCCAGCATTTGGTTGGTCTAAACCAGCACAAATGCCAAGCAAAGTGGTTTTTCCACTTCCTGAAGGTCCAACGATTGAAAAGGTTTGTCCTTTTTCAACTTCAAAAGAGATATCATGTAAGACCGTTAATTGTTTGTTACCACTGGTATATGTCTTTTCTAAACCAGTAATCTTTAATATCTTTGACATATAAATTTTTAATTAAAATAGCGACTCATGTCCAATGCCCAAAATACTCAATTGAATTCAGTTCTGCCAACCTCAAGCCCTTATAAACTCATAAAGTTTTGTTATTTTATTTTGGCGCTTTTGGTGGTTTCCTGTGGTGACGCTAAAACTGGAAACACGCCTAAAATGCAACAAACGGTTGAACAATCCGAAACCACTCCCGAACCTAAAAGCACCACTAAAACCATTTTGTGTTTTGGTGATAGTATTACGGCAGGTTACGGTTTAGATGATGTAAATGATGCATACACAGCTGTTTTACAACAACGTATTGACTCTTTAAATTTAGATTATACCGTCATTAATTCTGGTGTAAGTGGTGAAACAACCGCAGGTGGAAGAGGCCGAATTGATTGGGTAATTAAACAAAAGCCCTCTATTTTTCTATTAGAATTAGGTGCAAATGATGGGTTACGAGGGGTGGCTCTGACCGAAACGAAATCTAATTTACAAGCCATTATAGATGTGGTTAAAGCACAAAGTCCAGAAACTACTATTATTTTGGCTGGCATGCAGTTACCGCCCAATATGGGACAAGATTATACCACGGAATTTAAACAGCTTTTTATTGATGTTGCTGAACAAAATAACATTGCCTTTATTCCTTTTATTTTGAAAGATGTTGGTGGTATTGCTTCTCTAAATCAGAATGATGGGATTCACCCAAATGTAGAGGGCCATAAGATTGTTGCGAATACCGTTTGGGAAACGTTGGAGCCTCTAATTGTCAATTAGATAAATACTTATCATTAAGCTTCCCTAATCTTTTATTCTTTTTTTCATTGACAAAAAAAGAATAAAAGATTAGGCTTACGAATCTATATCTAAATTTATCATTCGACACCTAAATTTTAGGAACTCGCATTAAAAACATTCCTCGGTTCAAAACTTTTTCTTGCTCAAACAGCCTAAAATTTCACGGTGTTTTTATTTCAAATTTTACGATAAATTTTCGGTAGGCCGATTTTGCATTTATATAAACATTGTTATATTATCTATGTTTTAAAATATCAAAAAATGGGATATTTGAGTTGAAAAAATAAGTTAAATAGTGTATTGTAAAATATATTTTGACATAGCTATACAAGCAAATAACTATTTGTTTTTCGACTTTTTTGGTGTTTCTACTTTCATATTTTCTGCACCCGATTCCGATAAATAATTTGCCAATATTTTATCGACCAATTCTTCTTTGGTTAGATGATGAAAGATGGTTTTAATCTTCGCTTTAAAATCTTCCGACACATCCCGATTCGGTTTGGTTTTAAAAATTTTCTTTGCCCAAATTAATCCGTTATTTTCTTCAATACTTTGGGCGTCTGCTTTTTTAAATTCATGAAAAGTAATGCCTAATTCATTTTCGAACTCCGGAATGTCTTCTAATTCATCTTTTTGTATGACACTTAATGAAAGTCCTGTGGCTCCTGCCCTAGCCGTTCGTCCACTTCTATGCACATAAGCATCATAGGTGTCTGGTAAATGATAATTTACCACATAGGCTACTTCTTTCACGTCAATACCACGAGCAGCCAAATCGGTTGCCACTAAAATATCAATATGGCCTTCTCTAAATTGACCCATAATCCGGTCGCGAATTCCCTGGGTTAAACTCCCATGAATAGCGCCTGATGAAAATTTATTAATGGCTAGTTTTTTGGCCAGTTTATTTACAGCAGCTTTGGTTTTGCAAAATATAATTCCGCGTTCACCTTCTTTTGAATTCAAAAAATGTAATAAAACTTCCAATTTTTCAATGGGTTCCACCACCACATATTGATGATCAATTCCTTGATGACCAACCGTTGCCATATCAGCTTCTATATGCACCACTTTTTTGGACATATAATTTTGAACCAATTGCTTGATGGTTCCTGGCATAGTTGCTGTAAACAATAAGGTTCTTCTTGTTTTTGGAATGTCTTTTATAATAGTGTCTACTTCGTCTTTTAATGCACTCACCATTTCATCCGCTTCGTCTAACACCAAATAGGAAACGTTTTTAATGGAAATAGCACCACGTTTGATTAAATCAACCAAACGACCGGGTGTTGCCACCACAATATGCGTTGTTGTTTGTAAACGTTCTATTTGTGGTTTTATAGGAATACCACCACAAACGGAAGCCATAGAAATATCTGGACTGTTTGCCGCAAAGGATTCTAAATTCGCAAAAATTTGTTGCCCTAATTCGCGTGTTGGCGCTAATATTAATGCTTGAACCGTGTCGTTTTTCGTATCTATTAACTGTAGTAATGGCAAGCCAAAAGCCGCTGTTTTACCAGTTCCAGTTTTTGCCAAAACAACCACATCATCCTTCTGATTGAGAATTATAGGAATCGCCTTTTTTTGTATATCCGTAGGTTCGGAAATTTTTAAAGCAAGTAAACTCTTTTGCAATTGAATATTTAATCCTAAATCTGAAAACTGTTTTAACATGACTCTATTTTTGGGCAAAGATAATCACACTTTTATAAGGATTAGCTTCTATTGACATTCTTATTCGTTTAATTCCTTCATAATTTCCGCAAACAACTCATATGAGCGGATTCTGTCTTTCCCATCATAAATATTGGTCACAGCTATCAGTTCGTCTGCTTGGGTTTTTTCCATAAATTCTTTCACTTGCGCTTTGACAGTCGCTTTACTCCCAATAAAAGAATATTTCAACATTTGATGGATTTGCGGATGCTGTAATATCTCTTCATATTCAGCAGTCATGTCTGTTGGTGGCGGCACAAAATCACGTTTCCCTGTAAATATACCCAAAATCATACGGATTAATGAAGTTGAAAGGCGCTGTGCTTCTTCATCTGTATCGGCTACAATAATATTAACACCTGCCATAACATATGGTTTTTTTAATGTTTTGGATGGTTGAAACTCCTTTCTGTAAATTTCAATGGCATCCCACAAATGGGTTGTTGCAAAATGACTAGCAAATGCATAAGGTAAACCTTTTTTGGCTGCTAAATGAGCGCTATCTGTACTAGAACCTAAAATATAAAGTGGTACATCTACACCTTCGGCGACTGTAGCACGAACTTTAGATTTAGAATTTTCAGAAGAAAAGTATTGTTCTAATTTCTCTAATTCAACTGGAAATGCATGCGCTGCTTGCATAAAATCGGAACGGATGGCTTGTGCTGTTTCCCTATCGGTTCCTGGCGCTCTTCCTAAACCTAAATCAATACGGTTTGGATACAGAGACCCTAAAGTTCCAAATTGTTCGGCGATAATTAATGGGGAATGATTGGGTAGCATAATGCCTCCAGAACCTATACGAAGGGTTTTGGTTCCTTGAGCCACGTAACCAATTAATACAGCTGTTGCACTACTTCCAATATTAGGCGCATTGTGGTGTTCTGCTAACCAATAGCGTGTATAGCCAAAGATTTCTGCGTTTTGAGCTAGTTCTAACGCGTTATTATAGGTTTGTTTGAGTGTATGATTTTTAGATACTAAAGCGAGGTCTAAAATTGAATATGCTGTTTGTTTTGTTTTCATAGGAAATAAATTCGTTATGCGGATTTCAACTAGAAAACATCAAATAACATACCACCAATAATTAATGCCTTTATGGCACGTTTTTATGATATTATTTGTTGCTTTTGACTGATTTATGAACTATTTATGACGTAGAGGCAAATTTTATCTCCTAAAAAATCTAATCTGTTAGTTCCAGTTACACCTTTCTGTCCTTTCCAACGTCAATACCCATTACCAATTTAATGATTGAAATTAACACCAGTAATAGTAACGCATAACTCCACATATCTGTTATATCATAAATAACACCCACAATAAACGGACCTGTTGCTGCGATAAAATAGCCAATTGATTGCACAATTCCAGACAATTCAGCAGCTGTTTCAGCATCATCTGAGCGTAACACAATTAATAGCAAGGACAAACCAAAAGTGCCACCTAAAACCATACCAATAAGACCAACCCAGATTTCTGTTAAACCAACTTCTGGAAACAGAAGCCCAATTATTGCAATGACTTCAACAATAATTAAAGATACAATAACCAAGCGTTGATCTTTTCGTGAACCGGCCCAAATAGGAATAAAAATAGCACCAATAATTCCTGTAGCTTGAGATAAAGAAAGCATCCAACCGGCATAAGAAGCATCATAACCACGATCCATAAGTATGGCGGGTAACCAGGCTAAAATAACATAAAAAGCAAAGGACTGCAGCCCCATATACAAAGCCAATTTCCAAACCAACTTGGAACCACTTAATTTCTTCATGGCCTCTTTAAAACTTCGGTTGGGAACTGTTCGATTAATCCGTTTCAAGTTAGGCACCCAAATGATTACTGCTATAATTGCTAAACCGGCCCAAACGCCCAAGGAGCCTCGCCAGCCTAAATTCATTTCCATAGCTAAAGGCACACTTAAACCGGCTGCAAAAGCAGCACCTAGTGACATGATTCCAGAGTATAAGCTAGTAACTAATCCGGCTTTATGCGGAAAATTTCTTTTTATCATGGCAGGAATTAACACATTTCCAAAAGCAATGGCAATTCCTAAAAAGATAGTTCCCAAATACAATTCGAAAACACCGCCATTGGAGCGAATTATAATTCCAACAGCCAATAAAATTAATGAGCCGAGTAGTGTATTACCAATTCCATAACGCTTTGTAAATAAGGGCGTAATAGTAGAAACAACACCAAAAGCAATTAGTGGTAACGTAGTGAGTAAGCCTAGTAAGGTTTCAGAAAGTCCAACATCTTGTCTAATCATATCGATTAATGGTCCAATGCTTGAAAGTGCAGGCCTTAAATTTACGGCAATGAATAAAATTCCCACGAGTAACCATATTCGTGAGGCCTTATTCAATCCGTTTTCGTCTAGTTTTCCCATAGTTTATAAAATGCAGTCACTTGCTTTCAAAATCTCGAAAATATTGTTATCAGTCGCCATGAAATGACCTACGGATAACAAAGGGCAAAAGTAGTCCTTTGTTCTGAAACGTGGCAAATTAGTTAGCTTAATGTTTTGTGATAGGTTGCTTATAAAAAACATCATAATCTTGAATAGTAATCATAAAAAAAACAGGGTTACAACAAGCCGGTCTTGCTACTGTAGAATTTACACTAAAAAAGTCTTACTTTTAAAGTCTCATTTAATGAGCTATGACTAATTGGATTGAACTATTATCAGAATTTAAAAAAAAGCAACAACCTGTTGCTTTTGTTACTGTAACCAAGTGTTACGGGTCAACGCCTTGTGTGGTAGGTTCCAGAATGATTATAACTAACAACCAAGAACTGTATGGAACAATTGGTGGTGGCAAATTGGAGTTTTTGGCTACCAAAGAAGCCATGACCGCACTCAATGAAAATAGAATTATAATATCCAGTTATACTTTAGGACCCGAGTTTGAACAATGCTGTGGCGGAAAAGTTGAATTTATGATAGAACCTATGAACCAATCACCCAACTTATTTTTGTTTGGCGCAGGCCATATTGGTGTTGAGATTGCCAAATTACTAATTGGCACACCGTTTAACGTTACGCTAATCGATTCACGAACCGATTGGTTTTCTAATTTGGAATTAGATTCACGCATTTCAACATGCCAGGTATCTGAAACGGATTTCAAAACGTTTGCTGATGCGGTAATGTGGGGAGAAAATTGTTATGTTTTAGTGCTCACTCATAATCACGCCATTGATTTTGACATTATAAGTATGGCTTTATTAAAAGACACCAAGTTTTTGGGATTGATTGGCAGTAAAACCAAAAAAGTCCGCTTTAACAATATGCTTATTAAAGACATGAATATTCCGGATGGTATGACCCATGTCGTTTGTCCTATTGGATTAGATATTGGAGGCGATACACCAAAAGAAATTGCTATAAGTGTGGTTGCTCAACTGCTTCAAGTGCACTATAAGTTAAAGCAAAAATCTTAAAGAGATTCCTGCTTTCGCAGGAGGTACACATGAAAAACAACAAACTCATTATAGACAGACTAACTGCACTTTGGGCTTTAAACGAATCTGGTTTAGGTGGTTTTTTACATGTATTCAATTCGCCATTTACAGGATTGATTGTTGGTGGAATCGCTATTTTATTAATTAGTTTGATTGCCTTCTATGCCGAAAATAAATGGCAATCCATTTTAAAAGCTTTAATTATTGTATTAATTATCAAAATGGCGGTTAGTCCCTACTCCCCTTTTACAGCCTATATATCCGTAAGTTTTCAAGCGGTTCTAGCAGCATTCTTATTTTCCAATTTCTCATGGCATAGTTTTACGTTGATTGTTTTAGGAATGGTTACCTTCTTGCAGTCGGCACTGCAAAAACTATTAACCTTGACTATAATTTATGGTACCGAATTTTGGGAAGCCATAAACATTTATGGATCATGGATTCAGAACAAAATGAATCTTCCTACCGAAACATCTACGACATCGGTTTTGATTGGATTATATTTGTTTATCTATGGTGTTTGTGGCTTACTGGCTGGACTTTTTATCAATCGTATGATTGGAATTATTGCAACCAAAGCAAACACCGATTTTTATTTAGAACCAGTAACTCTAACTGCAAATACTAACACCCCAAAACGCAATTATTCATCAAAAATCATTTGGGTTTGGCTCATAACCATTGCTATTATTGTTTTAGCTTTCACCTTTTTTGGCGGTACTTTATTTGGCTGGCAAAAAGCGATTTATATTATCCTACGTAGTTTCTTTATTTTAATGATTTGGTATCTAGTTTTAGGGCCTTTTCTTTTGAAGTTCATTCGAAAGTACCTTAAACATAAGGAGTCCAAATATCAAGAGGATATCAGTAATGCGATGGATTTGTTCCCATATTTCCGACAAATTATGGCCTATACATGGAAAGAAACCAAGCATTTAAAAGGTTATGCGCGATTTGAGTATTTTATGGCGAATAGTATTTCTAATTGCATCCATTTTAAAATTCCTACCGAATGATATACATCTTAACAGGAGCCATTAGATCAGGTAAAACAACAGCTCTCGTCAATTGGTGTAAAAACCGACAAGATGTAGTTGGTTTGCTATGTCCCGATAATTCGGATGGCAAACGGTATTTTTTAAAGATACCATCTGAAGAAGAAGTTGCACTTGAAGCTGGAACTGATGTTGAAAGTGAGAAAATTATTCAAATTGGAAGCTTTCGGTTTTTAAAATCTGCCTTTGATAAAGCTAATAATTATTTATTGTCAATAGCTTCTAATAACCCTAATACCTACATCATTATTGATGAAATTGGAAAATTAGAATTGAAAAATGATGGGTTGCATGAATCGGCTGAACAATTGATTTCAAAATTTCAATTGGATGAGAAACACCATGTAATTCTAGTGGTTCGCGATTATTTATTAGATGCTGTTTTGGAACATTATGCTATTTCTGAATATTCGGTTATCAAAACTGAAGATTTGAAAAGAGATTATTTTTGATAAAGACTCATCAAAACTTTTTCTGGTGTCATAGGTGCATGAAACTTTAAATTATAATTCGGATTAAAGGCTTTAATTGCATTTTGAAGTGCAAAATAAGCACCAATACCATACATTAAAGGGGGTTCACCAACGGCTTTCGATTTTAAAATAGCGTGCTCATGACCTTCAGTTTCCAAAGGAATGCTTTCAACAATTTTAGGCACCGAAAATAAATCTGGAATTTTATAAGTTGATAAGGCATTAGAAAGTAATTTTCCATCTTCATTATACGCAATTTCTTCCATCGTCATCCAACCAATACCTTGAATTAAAGCACCTTCAACTTGACCTAAATCAATCCCTTCACTCATACTTTTTCCGTAATCGTGAACCATTTTCACGCTATCAAATTCATAAGTTCCACGTGTGCAATCTACTGTAGTGGTAATAATAGCTGTTCCATATACATGGTAGGCAAACGGATGGCCTTTTTCCTTGGTTTTATCAAAGTGAATTTCTGGTGTGGCATAATGGGCATTTTCCGTTAAAGCTACACGTTTTAACATGGCTTTACTAATGAGTTCTGTCCAAGATAGTTCGGATTTTTTGTCATTTATATGAATAAATTCGTATCGCAATGATATATCATCAACTTTACTATTCAATTCTTCAGACGCTACTAACCTTAAACGCTCCAAAAGAGCATGACATGCCATTTGTGTAGCTTTTCCATTTAAATCTGCAGTAGAGCTAGCAGCTGATGGCGAGGTATTGGCAACTCGGGTTGTATTGGTCGTTTCTATCTTGATTTTTTCAATAGGAATGGAAAATATATCAGCGGCAATTTGCATCATCTTCGTATTAACACCTTGTCCCATTTCTACAGCGGCCGTGCTGATACCAACACTTCCATCCAAATAAATATGAACCAAAGCACGCGCATGATTCATTGGAGTATTTGTAAAAGAAATACCAAAAGATATTGGCATAAAAGCGATGCCTTTTTTAAAGTCAGAATTCAATTTATTAAAATCAGCCACCTCCTGCTCCAATGCGTCACTATTAAATACTAATTTTGCCGAATTCCATGAATTTTTCGCTTCTACTTGTTTGGCAATTTGTCCATAAGAAAACGTATCATTTTCATCCAATAAATTCGCTTCTTGAATTTGTCTTGAACTCACGCCAATTTCATGAGCCGCTTTTGCAATAGCAGATTCAATGACGAACATACCTTGTGGTCCACCAAAACCTCGAAACGCGGTGTTTGGTGGCAAATTGGTTTTGCAACTTAAAACGGTTGTACTTACATTAGGTACATAATAACTATTTGTGGCGTGAAATAAAGTTCGTTCTGCTATGGCTGGCGACAAATCGGCTGCAGCACCAGAATTTTGAAGAAACTCCGCTTGGTAAGCTAAAATTTTCAAGTCTTTAGATAAACCTATTTTATAAGTACTTTCATACGGATGGCGTTTGCCTGTCATGCGTAAATCATCATGACGATTCAAAACCAATTTAACCGATTGATTTAAATAATACGTGGCTAAAGCTGCCATAACAGCCCAAGGTGTTGCTTGGTCTTCTTTACCACCAAAACCACCACCAAGTCTGGTAACATCAATTTCAATTTTATGCATGGCAATACCTAAAACGCGCGCTGTTGTGGCTTGCACAGCCGTTGGTCCTTGGGTGGACGATGTGATTTTTATGTTCCCATTCTCCAATGGTTCAGCATAGGCACCTTGTGTTTCAATATATAAATGCTCCTGTCCGTTTGAAAAGGTTTCGCCTTCAAACACATACTCACAATTGGCAAATGCTTTTTCCGTGTCTCCTAAACTAAAAGAACGTGGTGCGTTGATTAAACTGCCTTTGGCTTTGGCTTCTTTAGCCGTTGTAATCACTGGTAATTCTTCAATTTCAATGGCAATTAATTGTCTGGCTTGGCGTGCAATAAATTCGGTTTCTGCCACAATAAGTGCAATTGGCATGCCCCAAAAATGGACTTCATCTTCTGCAAAAAGTGGTTCATCTGCAATGATTCCGCCAATTTCATTAATACCAGGAATATCTTTATAGGTAAAAATACGTTCAACACCTTCCAAGGCTTCTGCTTTAGAATAATCGATACTTATAATTTTTCCATGTGCTTTTGGTGAATCAAAAACAACAGCATGGAAGGTACCTTGTCTGATATTGACATCGTCCACATAGAGTGATTCGCCACGAACATGCGTGTA
>NZ_JBLXHU010000042.1:0-16398 GCF_048259285.1 Bizionia sp.
TCATTCACAAAACCGTTGGATTAAATTTAACAGAACCATTAAAAAGTAAACCTAATTGTTTACTTTTTTTATTTATTGTAAACATATAAGATTACTTTTTTATATATTTGTAAATGCATATGTTTACAATTTTATTATTTTGTAAACTTAAAGCTTTACAAAAAATGAGAAATAAGCACAAACTTTTAATTGAGCAGTTAGACCAAAAGCTTCGTCCATTCGCTGAAACCCGAAAGATCTTGATTCCACAACGTGGATGGATAAATACAATTAGAACATCTCTCAATATGACAATGGCACAACTTGGCGCCAAATTAAATATAACACGACAAGGTGTAAAAAGAATTGAAGAAAGTGAGGCTAATGGTTCCATAACGCTCAAATCTTTAAAAGATGTAGCCCATGCACTGGATTTAAAATTAATATATGCACTAGTGCCAATAAATGGGACCATCAACGATTTAGTTGAAATAAAAGCAGAAAATCTGGCCAGAAAGATTGTATTAAGAACCAATCAAAATATGAAATTAGAAGACCAAGGAATTGGCGATGAAAAACTAGCTAAAACAATAGAGGAACTGGCTAGTGAAATAAAACGCGAGATGAAAAAATCATTATGGGATTAGAATTTGATTATAAAGTAGGACAAACACCTTTAGACGAAGTTGAAAAGGAGGGTCTTAAAATAAAGTCAATTACTACGCAAGGGGAACTGGATGAATTTGAGCAATTGAATATTGAAAAAGCTGTCGAATGGACCATTCATACAAAATTGAAACCTGAAAAAATTTTAACGGAAAAATTTGTAAAAGACTTACATAAAAAAATGTATGGCGATGTATGGAAATGGGCAGGTGAATTCAGAATGACTGAAAAAAACATTGGAATCTCTTGGACACAAATTGGAATTGAATTAAAAAATTTACTGGACGACACGAAATACTGGATAGAACACAAAACTTTTCCGCCGGAAGAAATAGCTATAAGATTTAAACATCTCATAGTATCCATTCATTGCTTTCCAAATGGAAATGGAAGACACTCCCGAATGATGGCTGACATTATTATGGAATCCATATTCGGGAATGATATATTTACTTGGCATCAATCAAATACGGTAAAAGCTAGCGAAACACGAAATAAGTATATAAAATCCTTGAGAGAAGCTGATAATGGTAATTTTACATCGTTAATTGAATTTGCAAAAAACTAAAATTAGCTTAAACTGAAAAAGATGCTGAACTACAACAAAATATTTCAGATTAGAGAATCTTATTCTAATCGTCCATTTAGAGGTGTTATTGAAAATTTTGATTTGGCCGAACCTAAAATTTCAAGAGGAGAAAAACACATAACAGAAACGGTTACGGTAAAACATATAATGGGTGGACAAACCCTTTATGATATAATTTGGACAACCAATGCTTTTCCGCTAATAGTTAGCGAAAGAGTAATTAGGTTATTTAAATCAAATGGAATTACAGGTTGGAAAACATACAATGTTGAAATTCGCTCAAAAAAGAATGAATTGATTGACCAAAATTTTTTCGGACTTATTATAACTGGTCGCTGTGGCCATCGAGATTATTCTAAAAGCTCAATAGCATTAAACAAAATTGGAGTGTACACCAAACCTCACATTAAAGGTTTTTATTTTAACGATGATTCCTGTGACGATTTTGATTTATTTATGAGTAACCCAGATGACGAAGGACATTCAACTATGCACCGTTTTTGCTCATAAAAAGTTGTAAACCTATTTCAAAAAGAAAAAATAAAGAATATTAATTTTGAAAACCTAAAAGAGCCAACATTGGCAATTGAACTACACCAAATACCCCTGACTGACAAACAAAAATCTGAAATGGAAAAATTAAAAACCAACGGTAAGTAATGAACAACGCTTTTTTAAATCAAGCAAACGTTTATTCCAAAGAATATTCTGCAACCAATTTCACAAAATCCAAAGAACTAATCATGCCTACTATATTTCCTTCGTCCATTACAACCATGTGGTGTACGTCGTGCCTCAGCATCATTTTAGCGGCCGCATTAGCGCTTGAATTCATATGGACTACATGAACTCTAGATGATGTCATGACATCTTCCAGAGTCGTGCTTTCTTGAACAAGTTTATTCATATCCGTCGTGGTGACAATACCGCGTATAATCATCTCCGTATCTAATATGTCTTTGGAATAGGATATAATGGGAATAGCATTTATTCCTTTATCCTTCATTAGCGCTCTTACCTCAATAACACTGTTTTCTCCTTTAGCTGTAATAACTGGTGCTGACATAAAATCTTTTACTTGTATTTTCATAAACTCTTGGTTTAAATTTTATAATACTAAAAGCAGAAATAACCATCCACTCGCCATAATTGTAAAAATAAGATTATGTGAGCCTAATTCATATGATATTAATCATATTAAGTTGAATAGACAATGTAGAAAATAAAGAAGTAGCAACTAAAACACTTTTTAGCTTTTTCTGTTGTATGCTTCCACAGTTGATAAAATGAGATGTGAATTAAACAGGCCACGTTTTAAGGCGTTTATCATTCAAATGTTCGACCTATGCTTGACCTACCTAAAAAACAAAAGCCTTTACATTTCTGTAAAGGCTTTGTCTAACTGTGCTCCTCCTCTTAGGCTCGAACTAAGGACCCTCTGATTAACAGTCAGATGCTCTAACCAACTGAGCTAAGGAGGAGTGTTATCGCTTTTGCGAGGGCAAATATATATATTTTTTTAATTACAACAAAACAAGATTTGATTTTTTCTGAAAAAAAATTTCATCTTTATTGTCATTCAAAAATCGCTTTGTAAATATCATTTCCATTTGCAAACAACACCAAGGATATAAGTAGTATGAAACCAACTAGTTGGGCATACTCCATAAATTTATCGCCCGGTTTTCTACCCGAAATCATTTCGTAAATTAAAAACATAACATGACCACCATCCAAGGCAGGAATCGGCAATAAATTTAAAACACCTAACATAATAGATAGGAAAGCGGTAATAGCCCAAAAAGCTTTCCAGTTCCACGATGGTGGAAACATATTTCCAATGGCTGCAAATCCACCCACTTGAGCTGCACCTTTTTTCGTGAAAATGTATTTAAACTGTGCCAAATAATCCTTAATAGTCCAATAACCTAATGCGGCCCCTTTAGTAATACTTTCGCCAAAGGAATAATCCTTATGGTTAATTTTTACATAGTCTGGATCGGTTCCTTTGGTTATTATACCAATAGTAGCATCATCACTTGGAGTTACTTTTAAAATTTCATTTTCGCCATTACGTTCTACAACAAGACTTACTTCTGGTGCTTGTGTGTTTTTCAGTACAAAAGACAAATCCGTTAGGTAATTTATTTCTATTCCATTAATATTAACTAATTTATCCGTAACCAAAAGTCCTGCTTTTTCAGCTGGAGAATCTGGCACAATAGAATCTAATACAAATGGTGTTCGTGGTGCCATGGCAGGTAAATCGCCAGCCTCAAACAACTGCGTTCCTATATCTTTTGGCAATGTTAGCGTTTCGGTAGCTCCGGATTCACGTTCTACTTGTATTTCTTTAACATCTCTAAATAGTAAGTGGGACGTAATATCTGTAACTTCAGAAAAAGGCTTGCCGTCTACTGATACTATTTTGTCACCTTGTTGGAAACCGTATTGCTCCATAGTTTTAGTAACACCAAAACCATATTTAATATCGTCCTTAGTTGTGTAGTCCGTTCCCCAAACAAACAATATCATCATATAAATAACGAAACCTAATACGAAGTTTACAAATACACCACCAAGCATAATTATTAAGCGTTGCCACGCTGGCTTGGTTCTAAATTCCCATGGTTGTGGTGGTTGAGCCATTTGTTCCTTATCCATGCTTTCATCAATCATTCCAGCAATTTTTACGTAACCACCTAATGGCAACCAGCCGATTCCGTAAACGGTATCGCCAATTTTTTTCTTGAATAATGAAAACTTAATATCGAAAAACAGGTAGAACTTTTCTACACGTGTTCCGAATAATTTTGCAGGAATAAAATGACCTAATTCATGTAAAACAATAAGAATAGACAGACTTAAAAATAATTGTGCTGCCTTTATTAATATAATTGTCATAAGAGATTCTTCTTTTTATAGCGCACAAAAGTAGTGTTTTAACACCATTTAGAAAACTATAAGCGCTTTATTGCTATTTTTTTAACACGGTTTTGTTTATAATACCACTATTCGTTTCAAACTTAACAAATAGTATTCCAGAAGCGTAGCCGGAAAAATCCATGCTAGAACTCCATGAACGCGTTTCCAAAAGCTGCCCTAATGCATTGTAAATTTTCACATTATTAATCTGCAAGCTTTCTGGCTTCTGAATATGAATCCTATTAGAAGTTGGATTTGGATACACCATCAAATTGGCTTCTAAATCAAAGTTTTCCGTGGATAGTGTTACCGAATTGTTTTTGGATATGATATCACTTTCAGGGTCAAAAAGCACATCAGCAACCGTAAAATTGACGGTTTTTAAAAAGCCTTGATTATTACTGGTATTATCTAAAATAACATCTAGTGTTTCGCCATTGGTGCCAATCAATCGGACAGGAATGGGCACTTCAAAAAAGCTGACAGACGCATGACTTTGCACTTGAGATACATGTAAATATACCGAAGTTGAAGATGGCTGATTCCAGGATAATGTGTAGGTAGGATACCCTTGATTATAAATCCAATCGTTAAAAAACTCCGTTAAATCTTCACCGGTAGAGGTTTCAACAATATTAATAAATTCATCTGTTTTTGCGTATGCATAAGCATGGTCTGGGTGATTTAAGTAATCATTCATAGCTTGAAAAAATGGGACGTCACCGAGTTTTTTCCGAAGCATATGCACAACCATAGACCCTTTATTATAACTTAACCGACTACTAAAAATACGGTTAACACTGGTGGTATCTGAATCAGACAAATACACAGCACCTCCAGGTTGTGAGGTAATAGAAGCAACGCGCGCTTGTTTAAAAGCTCTGAACTCTTCATTACCATCCAAGTTCTCTACAGCTAATCCAGCTAAATACGTTGCAAACCCTTCATTCAACCAAATATCTTTCCAACTGCCACAGGTAACTTTATTTCCAAACCACTGATGCGCCAATTCATGTGCTATTAGGTTTTGACCAAAACTTCCCATAAAGGAAACCGTTGTATGCTCCATACCGCCTCCCCAGCCAAATTGCGCATGACCATATTTTTCATCGGCATATGGATAGCTTTCAAAAAGGTTTGAAAACACATTCATAATATCTACTGTAATTGGTGTGCTAGCTTGTGCATAGGCTAAATTTTCTGGATACACATAATTTACAATATCAAATGGCGCTCCATTATTAGCTACTTCGTGAGAATACACCGTATAATTGGTTGCGGCAATAGCAATTAAATAGGCAGGAATAGGATAATTGTGTTTAAATCTTGTGGTTTTATTATTTCCAGAAACCGTCTGGCTTATTTCCAATCCATTGGAAACAGACACATATTCCTCATTATTTGGTGTAAATTGAGGTGTCGTTAAATAAACATCTATGGAGTCTATTTTATCAATTAAGTCCTGTTTGCATGGCCACCACCCTTTGGCGCCATAAGGCTCTGAAAGGGTCCAAATTACTGGTGTTCCACTATGTGTAGTTTGCTCAAATGAACCGAAACCCGAACTTTCCGGATTTCCAAAATAGGTAATCGTCAATGAGTCTAAAACACCTGTATTTTGAATTTGTGGTAAGGTAATAACCACTTCATCCGCAGCATTATGAATAAAAGCCAAACTAGTTCCGCGCTGCGTTACTTGGGAAACCGTCATATTATCTGTTAATTCAAATGTAATTTGTGATAAGGCTTCCTTCGCTTCAAAATATGTAGTAACATCTCCCGAAATAAATGCAACAGCTGGATCAACCGTTAAATTTAATCGATGATATTTTACATCGTAATTACCCGTATTTAGGCTAAAACGTTGATTCATTTTTTTTAAGGCCATTTTGGCTTCAGCCTCTTGAATTTTATTGAAGGATTTTATATAATCCTGCGCCATAAATGGTGTTGCAATTAAAAATAATAGGAGAAATAAATACGGTTTCATGTGCTGGTTTTTAACTAAAATAATAATGAATGTTAAAAATACCACTTAAATCTCTATTCTGTTGTAATTTTGCATCAGAATTGTTCTATTAACAGACTTCAAAAACATTCAGTATGCTGTCATTTTTTAAAGACTACAAGTATTTTGCTATCGTCTTCCTGATTATTTCAATTATAATAATGGCCGTTATTTACAATATTTTAAATGTTGAAAAGCCTTTGCCAATTTACCAACCGGCTATGGTTAATTTTGAATTAGTAGATAGTACCATACAACACCAAAAAAAATATCATAAAATTGCCGATTTCAGTTTAACCAATCAGAATGGAAAAACCGTAACCCAAGCGGATTATGAAAATAAAATTTATGTAGCCGATTTCTTTTTTACAACCTGCCAAACCATTTGCCCGATTATGACGGATCATATGGTTTACATTCAAAAAGAACTGAAAGATGAACCCGATGTTATGTTACTATCGCACACAGTTACCCCAGAAATTGATTCGGTTGCGCAATTAAAAAAATATGCACTAAAAAAAGGTGTTGATGATTCCCGATGGAATTTAGTAACAGGTGATAAAAAACAAATTTATGACCTAGCACGAAAAAGCTATTTAGCTGTAAAAGATATTGAAGGTTTTGATCCTTATGACATGATTCATACGGAAAACTTCATGCTTATTGATAAAAAACGCCAAATCCGCGGCTTTTATGATGGTACCAAACCAGAAGAAATTAAACGCTTAATTGCTGATATTCACATACTAAAGAAAGATTCTGAATAGTTTTATTAGCACAATTTTTTTACCCTAACTTTTTACATTATTTTTGCTTCTTTAAAATCAATCTAAATAAGCTTGCAGGTGACATTAGCAGAAATTAAACGTGGTGAAATAGGCATTATTGTCGATGTGTCCTCTATACATATCCCCCTAAAACTATTAGAAATGGGTTGCCTTCCAGGTAACACCGTTGAGCTCGTTCAAATGGCACCTTTTGCTGATCCGATGTATTTAAACATTAACGGAAGTCATTTGGCAATCCGAAAAGAAACAGCCATTCACATTCAAATAGAAATTTCTAGATGAGCAAGCAAATTAACGTTGCATTAATAGGCAATCCTAATACAGGAAAAACGTCTGTTTTTAACGCCTTAACCGGTTTAAATCAAAAAGTGGGTAATTACCCTGGTATTACGGTTGAAAAAAAAGAAGGGATTTGTAAACTACCGCGTGGTGTTAAAGCCCATATTATAGATTTACCGGGAACCTACAGTTTAAACGCCTCATCTTTAGATGAAAATGTGGTTATTGAATTACTTCTTAATAAAAACGATAAAGATTTTCCTGATGTTGCTGTCGTTGTGTGCGATGTAGAAAACATCAAACGAAATCTATTATTATTTACACAAATTAAAGACCTTGAAATTCCAACAATTCTTGCTATTAACATGGCTGATAGAATGGATTATAAAGGAATAAGTTTAGACATACCCTATTTAGAAAAGCAACTAAATACCAAAATCGCCCTTATTAGTACCAGAAAAAAGCAAGGTATTTTAGAACTTAAAGAACTAATTGCTAACTATAAGGATTTATCAAATGAACCGTGTATGAACGCTTCGGAAATTGATAAAGCCTATTTTAATAACCTACAAAAAGCATTTCCAAATCAGTTATTATACAAATTGTGGTTAGTAATAACACAGGATGTTAATTTTGGAAAAATGGATCGGAACACCATTGCTGCCGTTGCCGATTTTAAAACAAAAACCAATGCTGATTTAAAGCGTCTTCAGCAAAAAGAAACTATTAAACGCTATCAGTTTATTAATAATACACTGAAAAAAGGACAAACTATTGACTTAAATACGGCTAAAGATTTACGCATTCGTTTGGATCGTATCTTGACGCATAAAGTTTGGGGCTATGTTATTTTTGGTTTGATACTTTTAACCATTTTCCAAGCTATTTATGATTGGTCTAGCATTCCAATGGATTTTATTGATAGCTCTTTTGCTTCATTAAGCGAATGGACAAAAAATGTGATGCCAGAAGGCACGCTAACTAATTTAATTTCTGAAGGTATTATTCCGGGAATTGGCGGTATTGTTATATTTATTCCACAAATTGCCTTTTTATTCCTCTTTATTTCCATCTTGGAAGAAAGTGGTTATATGAGTCGTGTTGTTTTTCTTATGGATCGTGTTATGCGAAGATTTGGATTAAGTGGAAAAAGTGTAGTTCCATTAATTTCGGGTACAGCATGTGCCATTCCTGCAATTATGGCGACGCGGAATATTGAAAGCTGGAAAGAACGATTAATTACCATTTTAGTTACACCTTTCACTACCTGTTCGGCCAGATTACCCGTTTACTTAATCATTATTGCCCTTGTAATTCCAGAAGGCCGTTTTCTAGGATTAAGTTTTCAAGCCTTAACATTAATGTTATTATACTTAATAGGATTTGGCGCAGCGGTTGGTTCCGCTTGGATTTTAAATAAAATTCTTAAAATAAAGAGCAAAACATTTTTTGTGGTAGAAATGCCTAATTACAAACTCCCGCTTCTTAAAAATGTAGCCATAACGGTTCTTGAGAAAACAAAATCTTTTGTATTTGGTGCTGGTAAAATAATCTTGGCTATTTCTATTGTATTGTGGTTTTTAGCTTCTTATGGTCCTGGTGAAAATTTCAATAATGCCGAAGCTATTGTTACAGAACAATATGCCAATCAAAATTTGACAGATATTGAAATAGAACAGCACGTAGATTCGTATAAATTAGAACATTCGTATATTGGTATAACCGGTCGCGCTATTGAACCTGCCATTCGGCCGTTGGGTTACGACTGGAAAATAGGTATTGCTCTAATCAGTTCGTTTGCAGCACGTGAAGTTTTTGTAGGAACATTAGCTACCATTTACAACGTAGGAAGCGATGAAGAAGAAACCATTAAAAACCGTATGGCTGGTGAGGTTAACCCTATTTTAGGTGGTCCTTTATTTAACTTTGCGTCCGGAATTTCACTCTTGCTATTTTATGCCTTTGCCATGCAGTGTATGAGTACGTTGGCTATAGTAAAACGTGAAACTAACAGTTGGAAATGGCCAGCTTGGCAATTGATAGTTATGACCGTTTTTGCTTATGTAGTAGCTTTAATTGCCTATCAATTATTAAAATAATTTTAAAGAAAAATGGGTCCAATTATTCAAAATATTATCGCTTTTACCATTCTAGGTCTGGCCATCTTATTTTTAATTCGGAAATTTATTTGGAGTCCTAAAAAGAAAAATTCGAAAAATTGTGGTGGTGACGATGGTTGTGGCTGCCACTAATTAACACCTGAAAACTGGATGTAATAGGCCGTTTTTTCAGTTTGCTTTTCGGCTTCTGGAAACGGCAGCACGTTATATAAATAGAGTTTTAATTCCCCATCTATAAACAACGCTTTGCGCTCTTCTATGGTGTAACTCGTAGGTGGAATTTTAAACGTTTCTGTGCTTATTAATTTTCCATTTTTACTAATTGCTAATTCAAAAACCACTTCGCCAGCCCACACACAGGTTACACCTTTAGGACAGCGAGAATCTGTAATTACCTCACTAAATTTTACGGTATAATCATCAACTATTAAACTATTTTGGTAGAACAACTTTTTTAAAATTAGAGGTGTTTCTGCGTTTACTTTTTCTTGTGAAAAACCCATAAAACCAATTAGTAAGCATAATCCGAAAAGGCATTTTTTCCACATAGTTTGTTTTTTTTTTTGAATTTCAATTTCGAAAGCAGTCAAATTTTCAGAGCTTTTTTAAGTATAGATTTTTCGCCACACTTTGAGAAACCGTTAATAATTTACCATTAGCCTTAATGCTGATAGATTTATCAAAAGGCTCAATATGCATCACTTCAATAATCGAACCTAAACCAATATTGTTTTTATTTAAATATTGTAGAAATTCAGATGAACTATCATTCACACCCAAACAACTATATTTTTGGTGTTCTTGAGCTTGCGATAATATTGTTTTTTCAACAAAGGTAATTTCGCCGTGTTTATCTGGAATAGGATCTCCATGAGGATCATGCGTTGGATGACCTAAAAAAGCATCTAATTCATCAATTAATTTTTGCGATTTAATATGTTCCAATTGTTCCGCTAAATCGTGAACCTCATCCCAAGTAAAATTTAACTTCTCCACCAAAAACACCTCCCAAAGTCGGTGTTTTCTAATAATATTAATCGCAATTTTTTTTCCAGATTCTGTTAAGGTCACACCCTTATACTTTTTATAATTCGCATAATCCTTTTCCGCTAATTTCCGAATCATGTCTGTTGCTGATGATGCTTTGGTATTCATAGCTTCAGCTAAAGCATTGGTATTCACATTCTCGCGTCCCTGTTTACCTAAATGATAAATAGCTTTAATGTAATTTTCTTCCGTTAACGTAATCATAGATATCTGTTATCTACCAAATATACAATATTAAACTTTTTAAATATATTTTTAGACCACTCTAAATTATTATTTATATTTGTCCAAATTATATTTATTATGAGGCTAATTATACTGGCAATTTTTACAAGTATTGGAAGCTATGCTCAAACAAGCTTTAGTATTTCTGGCAGCATTGGTTCTGAAGGTGAATCACTTCCTTTTGCCAGTGTTTATCTAGAAAACACCACAACAGGAACAACTACAAATACTGATGGTTTTTATACCCTATACAATATTTCTCCGGGAAATTACACGTTGGTAGCTTCCTTCACAGGACATACAACCGTTAAAAAAAATATACTTATTGAAGATAAAAACATAACCGTCAATTTTACATTGGAAAGCGGCGAATCTTTAGATGAAGTGGTAATCACAGGAACTCTAAAAGCAGTTTCTAGATTGGAGAGCCCTGTACCAGTTGAGATATACACATCTGCCTTTTTTAAAAAGAACCCAACATCCAATATATTTGAAGCGCTTCAAAATGTTAATGGTGTTAGACCACAGTTAAATTGCAATATTTGTAATACAGGAGACATTCATATCAACGGTCTCGAAGGACCTTATACTTTGGTCTTAATTGATGGAATGCCTATTGTTAGTGGTTTATCAACAGTTTATGGTTTATCTGGAATTCCAAATTCACTCATTGAACAGGTCGAAATTGTAAAAGGTCCAGCATCTTCTTTATATGGAAGTGAAGCCGTTGGCGGTTTAATTAATATTATTACAAAACTACCGGAAAACGCACCTATTTTCTTTGCCGACAGCAATATTAATACATGGGGAGAATGGAATTTAGACGTTGGGTTTAAAACAAAAGTAGGTAAAAAAACCACGCTTCTTTTTGGAACCAACTATTTTAAATACGATAATCCCATAGATAATAACCACGATAATTTTACAGACGTTACCCTTCAAGATAGGATTTCTATTTTTCAAAAATGGAATTTTAAACGAAAACATAACCGCAAATTTTCTTTAGCTGGTCGTTATTTTTATGAAGATCGTTGGGGAGGGGAAATAAATTGGAATAAAAGCTACAGAGGCGGAGACGAAGTTTATGCAGAAAGCATTTATACAAAACGTTATGAATTGATTGGCGAATATCAGTTCCCTATAGTTGAAAATATCACATTCCAATTTTCGTATTCGGATCATGACCAAAACTCTGTTTATGGAAACACACCCTATTTAGCACAACAGCGTATAGGCTTTGGGCAATTTATTTGGGATAAACAGATTAAAAATCATGATTTTTTAATAGGCACAGCTATTCGTTACAATTATTATAACGATAATACCACAGCAACAATAAATGCTGATGAAGTAACTATTCCCTCCCTATTTATACAAGATGAAATTGATTTCGACGAGAAACAAAGCCTTCTATTAGGTTTGCGCTACGATTACGATGAACGTCACGGCAACATTTTTACACCACGTTTAGCTTACCGCTTCAAACCCACAGAAAGTGATATTATTAGACTGAATGCCGGAACAGGTTTCCGCGTCGTTAACCTTTTTACTGAAGAACATGCTGCACTAACTGGGGCTCGCGATGTTGTTATTAAAGAAGAATTAAAACCCGAACAATCCTATAACGTGACTTTAAATTATTTAAAAAAATTATATACCAAAAACGGCATGCTTTTTACCTTTGATACCTCGGCATGGTACACCTATTTTACAAACGCCATTATACCAGATTATGACACCAATCCCAACCAAATTATATATTCAAACCTAGATGGTTATTCCACATCTAAAGGTATTAGTTTAAGTGTTGATGCCACATTTGGAAGTGGCATTTCGGCTTCAATTGGTGCAACATGGCAAGATGTTTCACAAATTAAAAATGGCATACAAAGTCAACAAATTTTAACCGAAAGTTATTCGGGTGTGTGGTCATTTAGTTATAAAAATTATCCAACAAATTTAACGCTAGATTATACAGGAAATTTATACGGTCCCATGCGTTTACCGCTATTAGGTGATTTAGATCCACGAGAAGAATATTCACCCGTTTGGAGCATTCAAAATATCCAACTGACCTATGATGGTATAACCAATTTTGAATTTTATGGAGGCGTAAAAAACATACTTGACTGGACACCGAACCAGGGAAATCCATTTATAATTGCACGTGCTGATGATCCGTTTGATGAAAACGTACAATTTGACCCAAACGGGAATGTTATTCCAACCCCAGATAATCCCTATGCATTAACCTTCGATCCATCCTATGTTTATGGCCCAAATCAAGGGATTCGATTCTTCTTTGGTGTTCGTTACAAATTACGTTAAATCTCTATTTTTTTAGTACCTTCGCAACTATAATTTAGGCTTATGAAAAAATTAGTTTTTGTCATTACAATTTTGGGAATAGTTTATTCTTGTAAAAACGAAAATAACACCAATTCCAAATTACAAGTTGTTACAACCACAACTATGATAACCGATTTAGTTCAAAATATAGGTGGGAATTATATAGACGTTGAGGGTTTAATGGGAAGCGGTGTAGATCCACATTTATATAAAGCCAGTGAAGGCGATGTCAATAAAATTGCGCATGCTGATGTTATTTTTTATGGCGGATTACACTTGGAAGGCAAACTCGTTGAAGTCTTCGAAAAAATGGGAAGTCAAAATATTAATACTATTGCCGTTTCAGATGCGGTAGATAAAAAAACACTAATTGGGTCTGAATATTTCGCCTCTAATTATGATCCCCATATATGGTTTGATGTAACAAATTGGGAATTAATTACACAATTTGTTGTCGAAAAATTATCAGAAGCCAACCCAGAACATCAAGCAGCTTTCGAAAAAAATGGTGCGGATTATTTAGAAAAGTTAAAAGCTTTAAATGAAGAAATAAAGTCTGTAATCAGTACACTACCGGAAGACAAACGTATTCTAGTTACCGCTCATGATGCATTTAATTATTTTGGCCAAGCTTACGGTTTTGAAGTTGTTGGGCTTCAAGGGTTATCAACGGCTACCGAGGCTGGTGTTCAAGACGTTCAAAATTTAGCTACCTTTATTATTGACAAACAAGTAAAAGCCATTTTTGTAGAAAGTTCCGTGCCAAAACGTACTATTGAAGCACTCCAAGCTGCCGTACAATCTAAAGGTTTTGATGTGCAAATTGGTGGCACATTATATTCAGATGCATTGGGAAATGCTGGCACAGAAGAAGGTACGTATATTGGTATGTTTACCTATAATGTGAATACGATTGTGAATGCGCTCAAGTAATAAAAGTGAATTATAAAAATTCAAGTTCTTTTTTGATTAAAGACATGTAAAGAACTAAAAAAAGGTAAGGTGAAATTCCCTTATCAACTCGTAGAATTGACCATCAAAATTCAGAAATAATGAGTGAAAAAACGGAATTGCGAAGCGCAGCTTCAAGCATGAAGATTTGAAAACGAATGGCACTTTAGTGATTTACTAATTTTGACAATGATTTTTTGGTTCGTTTTGTATCAAGACAAAATGAACAGAAATAAATTTATGAAACAACCAAACGAAAATAAAAACACAACGGACCCGTCGGGCGTCATGGCGGTTCAAATAGACGACCTTACCGTTGCCTATAACTACAAACCCGTACTTTGGGATATTGACTTGGAAATCCCAGAAGGCGTGCTTATGGCCATTGTTGGCCCAAATGGCGCCGGAAAATCCACGCTTATCAAAGCCATTTTAGGAATTTTAAAACCTATAGCTGGTAGTGTAAGCATTTACGGCAAACCCTATAATAAACAACGAGATTTAGTAGCGTATGTTCCACAAAAAGGCAGTGTGGATTGGGATTTTCCTACTACAGCTTTAGATGTTGTTATGATGGGAACTTATGGAAGTTTGGGCTGGATTAAACGACCAGGGCAAAAGGAGAAAAAAGCATCTTTAGAAGCCTTGGAACAAGTGGGGATGTTAGCCTTTAAAAACCGTCAAATTAGTCAGCTGTCTGGTGGTCAGCAACAACGTATTTTTTTAGCACGAGCACTCGTTCAAGATGCTTCCATTTATTTTATGGATGAACCCTTTCAAGGTGTGGATGCTACAACTGAAATTGCTATTATTAACATCCTAAAAGCTTTACGAAAAGCGAATAAAACGGTCATTGTTGTCCATCACGACTTACAAACCGTTCCGGAGTATTTTGACTGGGTAACTTTCTTAAATGTGAAAAAAATTGCCACTGGTCCTGTTAAAGATATTTTTAATGATGACAACCTAACAAAGACCTATGGTATTAATTATAAGGTGAGTATTCAGAAATAAAATTCCTGGGAACGCATGAATCTCGTATATATACCAAAATTAAGTATAGAAACATATCTTAAAAACTAAAGACTAATAGACTTAACACAATACATAGAACTCCTCATCAACGATTATACTTTACGTACTATCACGCTTGGTACTGCTATTTTAGGAGCCGTAACTGGTATGCTAGGAAGTTTTGCTGTATTGCGAAAACAAAGCTTACTAGGTGATGCCATTTCGCATGCTGCCTTGCCTGGAATTGCCATTGCATTTTTAATTACAGGAGCCAAAGACAGCAACACCTTATTACTTGGTGCTTTAGTAAGCGGCTTAATCGGAACGTTTTGGATTCGTGGAATTGTTACTAAAACACACTTAAAATCAGATACGGCTTTAGGATTAATTTTGTCCTTGTTTTTTGGATTTGGGATGCTCTTATTAACCTTTATTCAAAAACAACCCAATGCCAATCAAGCGGGTTTGGAAAAATATTTATTTGGCCAGGCAGCAACGCTTGTAGAAAGTGATGTTTGGCTGATGGCAATTGTTACTGGGCTTTGCTTAATTGTTTTGCTCCTATTTTGGAAAGAATTTAAAATTCTTTTATTTGATAAAGATTATGCACAAACCATTGGTTTTAAAACAAAAATAATTGACATTCTTATTACCTCGTTCATCGTGGTGGCCATTGTTTTAGGCCTACAAACAGTTGGCGTGGTATTAATGAGCGCCATGCTTTTAGCACCTGCAGCTGCAGCGCGACAGTGGACAAATAGTTTAAGTACCATGGTATTTCTGGCGGCTATTTTTGGTGCATTTTCGGGTGTTTTTGGAACGGCCATTAGCGCTAGTCAAAACAACTTATCTACAGGACCCGTAATTGTTTTAGTGGCATCCGTGTTTGTATTGTTTTCCTTTCTTTTTTCACCAAATCGTGGATTACTTTTCAGACAAATTAGATTTATTAAAAATCGTCGTGATTTAGAACAACATAAAACGTTAGCATTCATGTTTCAAATTGCGAAAACACACGATAATATTTCGCATCCGCATACCATTAAAATTCTAAATAATTTTCAAGGATTTACAAGAGGAACACTTCAAAAATTAGTCGATAAAAATTATGTTACACTTGATGGAACGATGTGGAGTTTAACACAGGAAGGGTTTGAAACCGCTTCCAATTTGTACAATCAACAAATTACAAAACATGAGTAGCGCACAATTTGAAATACAACTCATAGCTAGTTTGGTGGCCTTAGCCTGTGCCATTCCAGGAACTTTCTTGGTACTGCGAAAAATGGCCATGATTAGTGACGCCATTAGTCATTCTATTTTACCAGGTTTAGTGGTTGGATTTTTTATTACCCAAGATTTAAATTCGCCATTACTTATACTTTTAGCAGCATTAACTGGTGTAATTACGGTTGTTTTGGTGGAACAAATTCAGAAAACAGGATTAGTAAAGGAAGA
>NZ_JBLXHU010000043.1:0-15645 GCF_048259285.1 Bizionia sp.
CTTGATGTAATAGAATTAAAATTTAATTTTTCTATATTAAATAAAAAATATTTTTTTCTTAAATTTATACAAAACAAGCAATACAATGTGTGTTGCAGGGCTTAATACAAGAACAAGAGGATGAATAATTAACCATAATTATTTACATTTGGGTATTAGCTAACATTTTAAAAACAACTATGAAGCCATTAATATTAGATTATGCAGAAGAAAGGAAAGGTAATATAAATACAATTTATAATTATGATTTTCAGAGATCATTAAATGTGATAGAAATTAATGGTGAAAAGAAACCTTTTATTGATTCTAATAGAAAACACATTTCGTTATTGACAAAAACTAAAGTAAAAAGTGAAAGTGATGATGATGAATTCACTCTTCTTGAGTTACAAACAAAAACAGAAGTTAACCAAGAGAGAGACGATGAAACTCATTCTCTACTCGAATTGCAAACAAAAACTTTAGTTACACAAGAAAGAGATGACGAAAGTTTTAATAATATCCAATAAGTCTGATATTACTTCAGATTTTATAGTAAAGTCATTAAGGGAAAATAGTATAGAATTTTATAGATTCAATACAGAAGAATTAACAAAATCGGTAACGTTTTCATTAGACTTTTCTTCAAGTTCATATCAAATCATAGATTCAAAATTTGAACGATCTTTTAACTTACAAGAATTCACTTCTGTTTATTATAGAAGACCTGAATTGCCAGTATTTAATTCAGTTGAACTATCTATAGGTGAGATAAACTTTGTTAAAAATGAATTTATTTACGCATTAGAGGGTATTTACAAATTATTGCGTAATGCATACTGGATAAGCCCTCTGTACTCAATTAGAGAAGCTGAAAATAAAATTTATCAATTAGACATCGCAAAAGCGTTGGGTTTTAAAATTCCGAATAGTATTATAACTGATTCTTATAAACAAGTATCTTTATTCTTCAAAGAAAACAAAGAAGAGTGTGTTATAAAGCCAATAAAATCGGGGTTAATTGAAGACAATACTGATTCAAAAGTTGTTTTTACTAATGTTTTAAAATCAGTGCCTGAAAACAAACAAAAAATATCTTTTGCCCCCAACTATCTTCAATCTCATATTTTCAAAAAAGGAGATATTCGAGTAATTGTAGTTGGAGATAAAATATTTGCTACATTAATTCATTCTCAAGAATATTCAACCACCAAAGTTGATTGGAGAAAAGGAGAAATGAATTTATACCACGAGAAAATTAATTTGCCAGAAGACATTAAAATTAAATGTATAGCTTTATTACGGACACTTAAATTAAGATATGGGGCTATTGATTTTATATTAGATAACAACGGAAATTACATTTTTTTAGAAATTAACCCAAATGGTCAATGGGCTTGGATAGAAAAACAAACGGGATATAAAATAACCCAAGAAATAGTTAATCTTTTACAAAATGAAACTTTTTAAAAATATTCGAGAATTTTTTTGGCCTTTACTTGAAAAGGGTGAGAGTCAAGAAATTCAGAAATTAGAATCAGGTGAAATCAAAGTCGAAAATAAACACCTAGAACAAACATTAAAATATGCTCTTGATTTTTATGAATCAGAAGCGCAGCGAAAAAAAACTATCGAAGGAAAATCTTCTTTATTTATAAGTATAATAAGTGTAGTAACCTCTATAATTTTGGGTGTTACTAGTGTTCTTGTAAAGACAAATGATTTCAGCGTAATTCTACTTTTTTTAATATTTCTACTTTTTGTCCTATCCATTTATATGTCAAGAACTGTTTGGTTCTCATTGAAAACTTTAGAACGGAAAGCTTATTATTCAATCTCCATTAATGATTTTTTAATTAACGATAAAAGTGATGAATACTTTAAAAAACTGATTTCAGAAATAACTAATAAAGTGAGGAAAAACTCAATTGTTATTAATGAGAAAGTGGATAATATGACTATGGCTCAAGAATATTTTAAGCGAGCGATTATTATTGTTTCATTTTATTCTTTTATGATTTTGATCTTTTTCTTATCGAAGGCAGAAGCTAATTTTCCAGAGCTGTTTTCAAATGGAATTAACTTTTTAAATAGATTAAATATAAACGCTTGGAACATAGTATTACTCTATTTGTTAATAGTAATCTCAATTATATTAGGCATTAGAGCAAATAAAAAAAAATATTAGCTAACAACTATGAAATTTGAAAACGAATCACATTTCAAAAATTATGTAAGGAAAATTGCAGAATCTTGTGGATACGAAAAATATGAATTTGATCAATCCAACCTTCCTTCTTCACTAATTAATATGTATCAATTTCAATCTGAAAACGAGTTGGAATTATCAGCTATCGGAGCGGCAAGTATTACTGACCATCTAATTAAAGAACTAAAACAGCTTTATTATTGTGATGAAAGCCAAAAAATGAATCTTTTTTTAAATATATATTCGGAAGTAAGAGATATTTATGAACAAGCAATAATAGTTTGCAAACAAATAAAATTAGAATCAATAAAAGATGGTTTTAACTTGTCTAATTATTTTGATAATGAGTTTCTAAAACCGTATGCCAAGCTTCAACAATATGTAAAAAACAATAATAAATTTAGTTATCTAAACGAAAATGAGTTTATCCCATCGACGAAGTTTAAAGAGTTTGTAGAAAATCATATAGGAAAATTTGGGATATACTTCCTATACGATGAAAATAAAACCTTAATGTATATTGGCAAAAGTACAAGTATTGGAGACAGAATTTTAAACTCAATACGAGATAAGCAAATAACTGGATATATCAAAGTAGCACTTACAAAAACCACTGCTGATATTCATATTTACGAACCTTATTACATACTAAAAGAAAACCCTTTTTACAATGTTGAGTTTAAGGCATCTGACAATTTAAGTTTTGAATTGAAACCATTAAAGAAATCTAAATTGATTAAAATATTAACTAAAAATTAAAAATCAGTAAAAACCACCGCTTATAAGTGGTGGTTTTATGTTAAATAGTGATGCGTCAGCATTAATGCAAAGGCATCAAACACGCCCATTTGGTAATGTTCCGCTTTCGTGTTTTTACGAAGATCAGGCATGCGGGATTTGAGCTCTGGATACCACGAACAAATGGTCTTGGAAATCTCATATTTGGAATGACTACCAAACTGTCCAAACACTTCTTTGATATTCTCTCTTGAATATTTGTGGACAGGAAATTCAAGTTTTCCAGCCTCCTTTTCAAAAGCATCGATAACCTTAATGACCCGTTTACTGATACGATTGTCACCATCAGCATAGCCTCTCAAGATGATAAGAGCAGGCTTGTAGTGTTTGATAAAACGTAGCAAACGTTTTACATACTTATCAGTGGTCAGTGGTCGAACCCTAGCAATGCCATAATTGATAAGCTCTTTTGGCGATTCGCTGATAACATAGCCCATTCCAAAAGCATTCGGATATAGGGTTAATGCTAGCGGACTAACTGTCATAGCTGTTGTCCAGTTCTACCAATCGATCAACAATGGTATCCACCAACATCAACCGTTTATCAATATGGGGTGAGGTCATACTCTCCATCAGCTTGTCCTTCAAGGCGATTGCATTACGCAGGCAGTCCTTTATGATTTTTGGATAATGGTTCTTGAAGAGTTTTTCAAAAGGTATTTTGAGAATGAGATGGTACGAAAACAATACCTGCAAGTTGGGGTCTTGTTTTCCGTTCTCGATTTTGGAAAGCTTACCGATGTCCATTCCAATTATAGTTGCCATATCCTGAAGGGATACACCGGTACGTTCCCTAAAGCTTTTTAAGAGATGTAATGTATCTGTCATACATAAAAAAGGCATTGGGGTTAACTAAAATATCCAACACCTTTTCCCATTGTAGAGAGCTCTATGACTTCAATATAGATAAGCCTTTTTGCGAATACCACAAAAAAAAATCGCGGTCACACCCTGTTTTGTGAATAAGGTGTGCCTATTTCAATTAATGGTCCTTATGGGTATTGGGAAATTGCAAACGCCTTAATTTCTGTGAAGTAGCTTCACGGTACGTATTTGTATGTTTAATTATTGTAGTGTGAAGCTGTTTCACAGGCTTTGTGCGGTTAACTTCACTGCCTTTAGGTTCAAGGGTACAGGAGAAGTACAGTTTAGCTTCCTGTTGGCGTTGTTTCTTATCAAAGAGCAGGTACCCTTTCTGGTTCTTTACGAGAATGAGCCCTTTGTAAATCAATTGGGATATGGCTGTCGAAACGGCTCTTGCCGAGAGTCCTGTTTTTCTAACAAAAAACCGTTGCGAAATCCAATCCCAACGTTTATAGCCACCCGTTCGTTTATCTTTCCAACCGTAGGTCTGTCTAATGATGACCAGCAGCACCTTTAGTTCTGCATAGCCCAGATCTGTTAGGTGCTTATCAAAGACACTGTTGGGAACGGTGGTACGGTAGTAGTAACTCATTATCCTAGTATATGTTTATCCAGCTATATCATATAGATAACCTTGTTTGGTTGTTAGAGTGAAAATATTTCTGGTTCATCCCACTTACTCGGATAGCAGACATTGGCATAGAGCATAAACTCATCTTTCAATTTCCTATCAAAATAAGGATTAAGCAGGCACTGCAAGTAGGTATATATCAGATCTGTCACCTCCTTATTGAATGCCATCATTTCATCATCACTGATACGAGACAGTTCATTCCAAGCGATCTCACCATAAGGTGTCACTACTTTTACATCGGAATAATCGCCAGTTTTAGATTGTGGCACTGTTCCTTTATGGTAATCGTCAATGACGGTGTTGCGAACACAGGAAGCCGTCATCCTGAGGGCTTCTCTTTTTAACTCTTCTGTTAACCTTTTGTTTTCTGGAATATTGTTCATAAAGGGACTATAGCATTTTAAGGATGGGATAGTAACTACTTTAAAATGAATACGAATATTACGATTCCCCTAACAGTTCCTCTAGTGAAGAAATTAGTGCCTCTATGTCTTCCTTCTGGTTAATCAATGCCACAATCCATGCTTTAGGTTCACAAACGGTCACCTCTTTTGGTGAATCCAACAAAAGTTCGGAAAAGACAGCATTTTGCTCACACACAGCGTTTAAGCAGGTTTCAAGACACTCAAGTCCTTTCATCACCTTATAATTTACCCTCTCATCGGAAATATAGAGTTCGGTAAACAAGGTTCTCAATACTTTTTCCTTTTCTGTATGATTTGCGAAATCATAGTACTCTGTAACATTTTTTATGAGTTCGGAAAGTTTTACGACATCTCGCATTAAATCTCGCATTGCGGTATCGGAAATGTGTTCTTGGTTGTTCAGTTCCTCCAATTTATGATTCAGTCGTTCATGCTCCTCCATAAAATCTTTTAGTTCATAAACCCCTGATTGTAGCAGTGACAGTTTATTACTGTTAAGATATGCTAGTTCTTTTCGTATGCGCTTTTTTTTACTCTCTAAAGTATTGAGTTCACGATGCCTCCTTTCTTCCAACAGGGCAATATCGGTTTCTGCATAAGCTTGGAATTTTGCAACCTCTTCTTTATTGAAATTGATCTTGTTTAAAACCTTTTCTGTTTCCGTTTCTATAAAATCAAGATTGAAGTTTTTAAATTCGTTATTGCAATCAGCATTACAACGAGCTCTGTAGTATACAATCCCTTTCTTTTGGTATGGCGTGTATACCCGATGGCAATCTCCACAGCGAATCATTCCTCGAAATGGGTACGGTATCTTATTGGTGTAATGTATGCTTGTCTGCCTTTTCTTCAATAGCTCTTGTACCTTATTGAAGGTCGTTGGATCTATCAAGGCCTTGTGGCTTATGCTATCGACATAATCACCTTCTACCGTTTTTATCTTACCCACATAAAAAGGATTCTTCAATATACGACTGACATGATTTGGTGTCAGTGGTCTACATATTTTTGGAATGTCCACCATTTGCTCTTCCTCCAGCAACAGTTCTTCTTCAGTACGCCGTCTTCGCATGGGTTGTGATTGAAGTCCCACTTCTGCTGAAAAACGCGCCAAGTCATTTAAACTATACCCTTCATAGGCATACTTCATGAATAATTCCTTGATATGAGGTGCTCTATCTGGATCAAAGGGCTTACTGTTCATGCTTCCCTGATTGAGGTATCCCAATGGTGCTCTATAGGTACAAATTCCCTGTTGTCTCAAATTTCTAGTTGCCAAACTTACCTTCTCACTCGTTACCCTGGAATGGTGTGCTGAAAACATACCATCGATATCCATATGGAGTGCACCTGAACTGGTATTGTCGTAGGTTGCGTAGGTGAACCTCACATCCACTCCCTTTCGCATTAATTTTCGAAGAATGGCGTCGTCTCCTTTATTTCGACTAATGCGATCCCAACTGAGGCAGACCAGCCCCTTAAAGTATCCCTTATTGAGCATTTGCAACATTTTTTGAAATTTGGGACGCTCAATTTTGTATTGCACAAAACCTTCCCTTGTAAAAAGAACATCATTACTTTCCTTAAACCCAGAATGTCGTTCTGAAATAACTCCATCTGCACAAAAGCCATTAAGGCTAATCGGTGCTATTGGAAGTTGAGACCGTTTGGAGAACCTTCTGTTTTCCTTTTTTTGATAGGTAATGGAGTTCTTTTGGTTGTTTGGCTCATCGGTACTTTTACGATTGTAGATCAGATATTGGTTCCTGAACGTTCCTTTTTTTACCTGCTTTAAAAGAGTGTCTTCACTTGGTGTTATTTTTGACTTCATGATTTTTGGGATTAGCTACCTTCACAATCTTACCATCAATCATTTCATAACCTTCAGAGATCATACGCATATGTATTTCCTTTATCGCCAATGCAAAAACCTTGAGTTGGTACAAAGCCTCCTCCGAAAAGTGCATTGTCGGACGCTGTATTGAATTTGATTGTTTGTGTAGTTCATTCATTATACCTCTTTTTGCATCTGTTTTATAATCAAAACATTTGTACTGCTAAAAAGTGTAATATTGATGGAATACAAAACATAGATAACCATTTTTGACTACAAGTTAGGCTATCTATATACCTGCCAAAAGCCATGCCATACTGTGGCTCTATGCACCAACACCTTCATCCTTACATCAGTTACTTTGCCCATGTGGACTTTCGTGACGATAAACGACTCTTTGGCATCTACCAGCACGACAGATTGTTCGGGATGTACCTGCTCGGAAAAACAGGTAGCGGAAAGACCAATTTGATGAAGACCCTCATCTATCAAGATGTCTTCCAACAGCGTGGCTTTTGTCTGTTGGACATCAATGGGGATCTCTTAAAGGAAGTTTTGGCGTTTATCCCAGAGCATCGAAAAAAAGACGTGGTGTATCTCGATGTCAGCAACCCAAACCTGTCTTTGGGTTACAACCCCCTTAAAAAAGTCAGCTACCACAAACGTGCCCTGATTGCCTCAAGCATCTTGGAGGCTTTCCAAAAGCTGTGGGGCAAACAGGCGTGGGGACTTAAATTGGAGTACATCTTACGGAACGTACTGCTGACGCTTTTAGACCAGCCCCAAGCCACGTTTGAGGACATTCCAAAAATGCTGTTGGACACCCAATTCCGAGATCATTGCTTGTTCAATATCACCAACAAAAACGTGCTTCGCTTTTGGAAAGTGGAGTACCCTAAATACTCCAAGACAGATATTCTTCCTGTTCTTAATAAAATTGGTAGCTTTTTATCAATCCCTATGCTCCAAAGGATATTGGTAGAGAACAAGGAGCAGATTTCCTTGCGGACGATTATCGATACTAAACAAATACTGTTGGTCAATCTTTCCAAAGGGAGTTTGGGAGTTGATGGCGCCCATCTTCTTGGTTCCCTGCTCTTGACCTCACTGGCTTCGGCTGGCTTTAGTCGGGTTGATACTCCCGAAAATAAACGAAATCCCTTTTTCATATATCTAGATGAGTTCCAAAACTACACCACGGGCTCCATTACGGGAATGCTCTCTGAACTACGGAAGTTCAAAATTGGTTTTGTATTGGCGCACCAATACCTAAACCAGCTACAGTCCGATATCAAGAATGCCGTACTCGGGAACATTGGAACGATTGTATGCTTCAAGCTCGGTCAGGTTGATGCCAAGTATATGGCTCAAGAGTTTCATCCTGTGTTTCAAGCATCGGACTTTACCAATCTAGAACATTTCCATGTCTATTTAAAACTGCTCATCAATGGGAGGAGTCCAGAGGCGTTTTCAGCAAAGACCATTACCATTAAGGACTTAAAAGGATAATTCCCAAGTATCGTTTAGCAACTTACCAAAAAGGGTTATCTATATCAAATATCAAGCTTGGTTCATACTGTCATCAAACAGAACCTTTAAACAAATAATTATGAATCCAATACTACCGAGTACCGAGCTACTTGGTAGCTCACAGATTGAAATCCATTACAGACGTCCTTCGTTTCAGGATATGTACCACATCACCTGCGCCGAGGATGCCAATCGAATACTGCGATTGTATATCAACACGAAGCAGTTGGACTTGATTGAATGCTTTTGGTTAGTATTACTGACTAACTCCAATCGTGTCCTTGGAATTTCCGAAGTGGCTCGTGGTACGACCCTCGGTGTCCAACCGAACCCAAAGTACATCTTCCAGTTGGCGTTGCTCGCCAACGCTTCGGCAATTATCATTGTCCACAACCACCCCAGTGGAAATCTTTCCATCTCCAAGAGTGATGTACGGGAAACAGAAAAAATACAAAAGTTAGCCAAACTTATGGATATTACCTTACTCGACCACATCATCATCTCTTCGGAGTCCTTTGTGTCCTTTGCCCAAGAACGAAAACTATAACCTTTTAACCTTTATCAGCCCTTATTCTAAACCCATCTATGCCCAGAACACCCATTACCTACTATGGTGGTAAGTTGAACATGCTTCAGCATATCCTCCCCAATATTCCAAAGCACAGCATTTACACGGAAACTTTTTTTGGTGGTGGTGCTGTCTTCTTTGCTAAAGAAAAAGCAGAATCAGAAATCATCAATGATACCAATGCCATGGTCATTAATTTTTATGAGGTGTGCAAGACCGATTTTGAGAATTTAAAGGCAAAGATTGAGGCTACCTTGTTCTCACGAACAACCTATTCGGTTGCGTGGAGTATTTACAGGATGCCACATCTGTTTAACAAGCTACAGCAGGCGTGGGCGTTCTACGTAGCTACCAATATGGGATTTGGGTGTCGGATTGGGTCTTGGGGATTTGATAAGTATGGAAAACGGGTGAAGGCGTTTCGAAATAAGAAACTACAATTCGATGGATCCATATTTAAACGCTTATCCAATGTTCAGATTGAACACTCGGATGCCTGTAAGGTGCTGGAACTGCACAATACGGAAGATGCCTTTCACTACGTGGATCCACCGTACATCAATTCCAATCAGGGACATTATGATGGCTATACCGAAGACGATTTTAAACGGCTTTTGGAAACACTTTCTAAAGTAAAAGGAAAGTTCCTTTTGAGCAGTTACCCTTCTGAAATTCTTGATGCCTACATCAAGAAAAATGGGTGGCACACCAAACAGTTTTCAAAACCGCTGACCGCAAAGAAAGCAATTGCTGGAAAACCTAGGGATAGCAAAAAGACGGAAGTGCTTACCGCTAACTATCCTTTAATCTAATGCGAACTGAAAAATCAAATGTTCACCTAAAAAAACACAGTAGTTGAAGGTCAATGCGCCCATGCTATTGCAATAAATAATGTTTAACCTTTAAAATTTAATACAATGAAAGATGCAAGTATCGTAGATGTTTTGATAGAGAACATCAAAACAGACCAAACGCTTTTGGAACAGACCGAAGCGCAAATTGAAAAAGCTAAAGACGAGAAACGTGAAGTCGTTGCACGCTTAAAAGATTATCGTAAAGATGTATCTGTTTTACTTAAGTATGCTGATGAAGAACGTAGAAAACAAATTGAAGAATTAGGATTTGATTTTTCTGAAACTGAAAACGGATTAAACCCTGTTGCCAGTTTGGTTTTAGACACTATTGTGAAGGCAAAAAATAATCAACTTACCAATGCTGAATTGTATGATGCTTATTCTAAAACCGTAAAAAATGAAAATGAACGTTTAAGTTATACAGAGTTCAACATAAAATGTCGTTCCCTGTTCAATACGCAACGTTTGCTTCGTAAAAAAGGCAAAGATCCTAAATCCTCAAGGGAGGATGTGATTTCCTTAAATGGAGGTGTGAAACCTGCTTCTAAATAAACGGCCATGAAAGACGATAACTATTTAGATGTGTTTGACGACCAACAAAAGGCTATTGATCATGCGATGTGGTTGAAATTTAAATATCGCATTGCAGGTATTGTATTTGGTGTCATTCATGGCCCGGAAAATAACTGGGCAGTCTGCGAAGAAGCGACTGCTCAAGACATGGAACTGCCGTTTTTGGGTATATTACCAAAAGATTATTCTCAAATGAGCTATGACATGATTCGCCATATCCGTATGGACAGGGACTCACTTCCCTTTTGGGATGCCATTATTGGAATGTTTTCTGTGGCTGACGGTGAAATATTACGGTTTATCATTCATACCAAACTACCTCTTGAGAGGTTGATCCGCCATGAATTGGCTGGTCGAGGATACGATGAAAATCACAGATGGTGCGGTTTTGATAAGGCATCTGAAATATGGCTGAAATAATAATTGAACATTTTTAAAACACTCATTAATTTGAGTGTTTTTTAACGCTTTAAAACCTCTTTAAATTGGTAAAAGAACCTTTCTATTAAACGTAAATCCTCGGTGATGATTTCAGCAGAACCTCGCATTTCCTGTTTGAAATCGATTTCCTTGTTGTAGGATGTAATCAATTTTTGAGGAAGTTCAACGTCAATATAGTAAAACCCTTCCACATCAGGAATCAGTGATATATTTTTAACCGTTCCGTTTAGCACTCCAAACTCTGTATCAGGATAATTTTCTAGTTTGATATTGACTCGCTGACCAATTTTTATCTTTCCAGAATTTTGAATGGGTGTTTTTAACTTGGCTATATATATAACATTTCCATTTGGAATTATTGTAAATACCAAATCACCTTGGTTGACTGTCTGATTCACATTCCAGTAATTTAAAAAAGACACTTTCCCCTGTATTTCAGACTGCAATACATAGCGGTATTCCCAATCCTTAATCACTTTATTCAATTGGTTGAATGCTTGTATCACATTCTTGAGCAAGGTCATTTCTTCCTTAATCTGATTGATTTCTGTTCCTTTAGAAGTTTTGTGGGCATTACTTATAGCTTCTCGAATTTGCGAAATAGATGACTCAAAATTCTTAAAATTACGATCCGCTTGGGCATATTCCAATTGTTTGCTTTCAAAATCCTGGGCTGAAATAATACCTTTATCAAATAGGGATTTGTTTCGTTGTAAATCTTTTTCTTTGAATTCCAGCTCTGTTCGATTGATATCCCGTTGCGATTGCAAACTTCGCAGTCTATTGTTCAATTCAGAAACAGAATAGCTGTTGGCTATCGCTTCATTGGTAAAAGGCTGTAATTGTTTGTTCAATTGATATTGTATGTAACTGTTTTCAAAAAGCGCGTACTGTGATTCAATATCTCCCAAAAATAACATGGGAATACTATCAATTGGAAAACTAAAACCCCTTGTATTCACCTTAATGGTATCCATTATGGATTTTAATTTAAAAACATCTTGATAATTGGCCGTATTTTCAATAATTGCCAGTGGTTGGTTGGGATGTGCCAATTCGCTTTCAGTGACTAAAATAGCATCAAACTTACCTGTAGTTTTAGCATATTCCTTTTGAGGCGGCTCTTGAGTTGTTACCGTTGCTTCAGATGTAATAATATCAGGATATTTTATAAACCAGGAAATAAGCAACAACATTAATATTAAAACCAAAAATAGTACATTACCCCAACGTATCATCCAATGTGGTACTTGGGTAAGGATTTCTTGAACTTCCTCACTTCTTAATTCTATGTCCTCTAGTTTTTTTGACATCCTATTTCCCCAATTCTAATTGATTCTTAACAAGGTTATAATAATCCCCTTTATGCTTTATTAACTCATTATGGTTGCCGACTTCCACAATGTTACCTTTGTCCAAAACCACAATTTGGTGTGCATTTTTTACTGTACTTAACCTGTGAGCAATAACCACAACGGTCTTGTTTTCAAAAAAGGTATCGAGCTTTTCCATAATGACTTTTTCATTATTGGCATCTAAAGCAGAAGTTGCCTCATCAAAAAATAAAAAGTTAGGGTTCTTGTAAACAGCCCTTGCAATTAATAAGCGTTGCTTTTGCCCTGTACTTAAACCTACACCTTCCATACCAATTTTAGTATTGTAAGATAATGGTAAGGTTTCTATAAATTCTTTGATATTGGCTACATCTACCGCATGTGCCAATTTTTGTTTATCAACATAGTCTTCACCCACAGCAATGTTGTTTGCGATGGTATCATTAAAAATATACCCTTCCTGCATCACCACACCACATTCATCTCTCCATGTTTTTTGGGAAATGTTTTTAAGGTCATAATTACCTAATTTTATTTGTCCTTCAATTGGATCATAAAATTTTAACAACAGTTTCATTAAAGTTGTTTTACCACTACCGCTAACACCTACAATGGCTGTCACTTTATTGGCTGGTATGATTACATCCAACTCTTGTAAAACCATTTGGTCTGAACCTATATAACGAAAAGACAAATTAGAAACTGAAATATCAGCTTCCTCATCAATATCTTTTACAAAATCAATGTCTGCTGGTTCTTCGTCTTCCTTGTTATGGATTTCAGACAATCTATCCAATGATATTTTAGCATCTTGTACTTCACGAATAAAATTAATAAGTTGTGCAATTGGCGAGTTTAATTGTCCTACTATATAACTTATAGCTAGCATCATACCCAGAGTAATTTCACCATCTATTACTAATTTGGCAGATAATATAGTTATCAATATATTTTTGACTTCATTGATAAAGCCAGAACCTACACTTTGATATTGCTCCAAAGCCAGTCCTTCAATAGATACTCTAAACAATCGTGCCTGAACAAATTCCCATCCCCAGCGTTTTTGTTTTTCGGCATTATGCAACTTTATTTCCTGCATGCCATTAATAAGTTCAATCACCTTACTTTGTTCTTGACTTACTTGTGAAAAACGCTTGTAATCTAAATCTCTACGCTTTTTAAGAAAAATGACAATCCACAAAAAATATAAAAAGCTACCCATTAAAAATATTCCAAATAGTAACAGATTATAATATGCCAATACAAAACTAAACACCAACAAATTAACCATTGAGAACAATACATTTAATGATGATGTAGTTAGTATACGCTCTATCCTTTTGTGATCATTAATACGTTGTAAAATGTCACCTGTCATTCTTGTATCAAAAAAAGCTATTGGCAAATTCATAAGTTTTATGAAAAAATCAGATACTAATGAAATATTGATACGCGTACTTAAGTGAAGTAAAATCCAACTTCTAATAACTTCAATAGCCGTTCTTCCTATGAACAAGGCTAATTGCGCAAAAAGAATCAAATAAATAAAATGGATGTCTTGGTTTTTTATACCAACATCCACCACACTTTGCGTTAAAAAAGGAAAGATTAATTGCAACAAACTGGCAGCTATTAAGCCTATAATCAATTGCCATAAAAAACGTTTGTACTTAAAAATATATCTAAACAAAAACTTAAACCCAAAAGATGTGTTTTCCTCCTCAAAATCTGAACTATAGAACTTTGATGTGGGCTCTAACAATAAAGCAATACCCTCTTCTGTTTCATCATTAGCATTATTTCCTATCCAATGTCTTAAAAATTCATCTTTTGGATATTTTAATAATCCATAAGCTGGATCAGAAATAAAAAATGTACTATTTTTTATTTTATAAAGAACTACATAATGGTTTTTGTTCCAATGTAATATACATGGTAATGGGGCTTCTAACAATTTTTTTAAATCAACCTTAATTCCTAAACTTCTAAATCCAAGTTCCTCTGAAGCCTCACTTAAGCCCAAAAGACTACTTCCTGCCCTAGTAGTTTCGCTTAATTGTCTTAATTGATTGATGTTTAAAGATTTACCATAATTCTTGGTAATTATCTTTAGGCAAGTAGGACCACAGTCTTTATGGTCTCGCTGTTTATAATGAGGGAAAAATTTAGCCATTATTTTTAACCAATTCTTGCATGCCATAATATTCAATTGCTTTCTCTTTTAATGGATTTGTGCTCCATTCTTCCCAGACATTCGTATAAGGATTGTAACCACATTTTAAAGGCTTTGAATAATGGTCTTCAGGATTTTCAGTGTAGGCTCTACAATCAGTACATATATATCTGAATTCACAATCTTTACAAACATCTATTTGGTCTTTAGTGATATTCCAATATTTTTTAAAATCTTTATGCTCAAGTGCTTTTTGTAATGAGGTATCTTTTATATTTCCAAAGCTTTGTGACACTGATGGGCAGTTTTTTATATTACCTTCTGTATCAATTGATATTTTTCTGTTTAAACATGAATTATACTTTTGAGATTCAGTAAAGTTCTTAATATTAATTGAAAAGTAATTACCATTAACAATCCCACAAAATTTATGATTCTTTATACTTTCTGTAGTGTATATAAAGTGATTTAAAGAGCTTCTTACAGGTTTTACGTGAACATTATCTGTAGATTTATAGATAATTAAAGAAGTGATTCTGGGCATGTCTAATATTAGCTTATTTAAAGATTCAATTGTTAGGTCATCAGTGAATTTTAAAATTAAGTCTACTGAAATTATACAATAATCCTCTTTGTTTAAAATGCTTAGTATTTTTTTTAATTTACAAAAAGAGATACTGCTAAAAAACCGTAGTTGAATATGTTTACATGTTAATTTATCAAGTTCAGTAAAGACATTTTCTAAATTATAATTAGAATTGAAGTCAATATCTAGTATAGCATTAGTAATAAGTGCTGGTGAATTCCATTTAAGATTTAATTCGGGAAAGCTGTGTGGTAAATTAGTGTAAAAACCTAATTCATTTTCTAATAAAAAGTTGAAATATTCATCTATAGTCTCATTAAATTTATTGTCATAATTCCTTTTTATTTCATCAATCCTAGAATTTTTATATTGGGTTAAAATATCAAATAAATTATTAGGGATTAGTTTTAGTTCCTGCCTATGTAAATCACATATAACACTTCTTTTATTTCCTTTTACAGGTATACAATTAGCAAATAACACAAAATATTCTTTTTTATTTCCCATTAAAAATTGAATAGTTTAGAAATTGGCTTATACAAAGAGTAGCTTTTATTAGCTATATTTTGATACTTTTTGACTTGAATTGTATCATTGATAAACCTCAAATTTCGTCTATCAATTTTTTTGTTATTCAAAATACTTACAGGATAGTTTGTTTTCTTCATATTAAAATTATTTTCTTAAGTATTCAGCAAATTTTTCTTCTAGATAATAATTGCATGCATTGTTAACGTAGCTAATTTGACCAGAAGGGTTTATCTCAAGAAAAACATAATTATTATTTATTGAGTACATTAAATCAATCGAACAAAAAGTGTAGTTGAAAATATTAAGTAGTTG
>NZ_JBLXHU010000044.1:0-15600 GCF_048259285.1 Bizionia sp.
TCTCTCAATAGTAGACGGAATACAAAGATCCGAAATGGTATATGTTACTGTTGTAGTACCACCTTCACATAAAAGTGGAGCCGTAGGCGTTCCGTAATCACCAGTTGCATTACAGCCACCAGAAACGGTAAAACCGTTTAACCAGGTATTGAAAGCTGTATCAACTTCCGCTTGACTTGCATAATCGCAAGCATCAGCTGTAGTATTATTAGGTGTATTCACCACAACGGCAGGTGAGGTAATAGTAAAGGTTTGAATTGCCGCTGCCGATTGCTCACAATTGTCTGTGATTGTAAAATTTCTTTTTATTGTTATAGGGCATGAGCCTGTTGCAATATCTTGATATGTAATACTAGCCACATTATCTTCTAAAAAAGTACCACCTTCAGCTAAATATTCAGCTTCAGTTATAGTAACCTCGGTTTCAGAAAAAGCCAAAGCTGTTAAACCTCCATTTGTAATATCTTCAGCCGCACAACCTTCTAAACTTACATCGGTTGGGGCTGTAATTGTAGGTGGAGCTGTATCTTCAACAATAATTTCAAAACTATCAGTTGCTGAACAATTTGAATCTGTATCATTTACGGTTACTGTATACGTTCCAGCTGGTAATCCTGTAAGGTCTTGAGTGGTGGCATTAGAGGCATCATCCCAAGAATAGGTATAATTTCCAGTTCCACCAGATACAGAAATATTAATTGCTCCAACATCATTTCCAGAGCAACCTGTATTTGTTACACTATCTAGAGTTATCGTAATTGGATCGAGTACTGTGACCGTAATTGGTGTACGTTCTCCAGTACAGGAATTACTTGGTCCTTCAGATACATAATATGTGAAAACACCAGCAGTGCTAGTAGATGGTGTTATAGACACTTGACCAGGCGTAGCCGGGTTATTATTAGTATAATATAATAATATGTAATTAGATTCAGAAGTTGTAGCCGTTAATGGTAAAGCGGTTTCTCCTAAACAATAGGTTACATTACTAGTTGTTGGTGTTGTTAAAATATCATTCACTTCAATGGTAAAAATATAATTACAACCGCCTTGACCTGGAGGGATAGCGTAATAAGTAGATACACCTATTGTGGCTGGGAATGGGTTATTCTGATTGTACTGTATTGTAGATGGTGTAATAGGAAATGAATCGTAATACTGTGTTCCTGGAGGAAAGTTTCCAGACACTTCAGAAACAGGAATTGTATTACCTTCAAAACTACAATAAAAGAAATCTCGTTGAACCGATACACCTGTACAATTATCTAAAATATATTGTTCCGAATCGATATCAATTTCAATAGGAGCAGTATTAGGTTCCCCTTGACATACACCAGCTTCTTGATAACCTTGTATTAATGGCAATGAATAATTTGTTTGCGAAACATTACCCGTACCTGAAATATTACCACCAACTATTACAATTTTTGGTGTACAATTATTGTTAACTAAAATAGAACAGTCTGTTGTTGATGTAATTTCAAATGAAATATCAGCCATTAGTTCGGCCAAGTTCAACGGGTTTAATGGAATAAAGGCCATATCCCAGACAACAGCTCCTGTAGCACCTTCATTAGGATCAAAATAAGGAGGTGAAGACTGAAATAAAGGATTGTATTCATTATAAGAGATACTTCCTGGTACAAAAGAAGATGTAAATGGTATTGGAATAACCAAGCGACCATTAGTAATAGCTTCTGTTCCACGGTTTCTAATTTCAACACCATACTCAATAGTATCGCCCGGTTGAACTGTTAAGTTACCACTACCAACGGCTACACCATTAATTGAATTTGCAGATAGTATTCCTTCAGATTCTGGAATATAGGCATCAACCGCAAATGTTACGTTATATATGGAATATGTATCGCCATTGGTAAAGTATTTAAATGACGTACTAGTTTGATTATTATTTATAATAGCATTGTTCGTATTATTAATATCAAACATACTAATATCAACACCAGTGTTATTCAATAATTGTGGGTTTCTAGGATTTCCTCCCGTGTTGATAGAAGATTTAAAAAAGTTATTAGTATTATTTCCAGAATGACTTAATGAGGTATAAGTTCCTGAATTTCTATTTTCAATTTGGAATGTATCACCGGAAAAACCAACATCGCCTTCACCACCCATAACACCTAACTTTACATTAACATCGCCATTTTGCGTGGAGTTAAAGCCATTAACACCAATAGTGTATTGATTATTGTTACCAGAAACAACATAAGCATGACCGTCAAAAACTGTCACATCACGCCATTTCATTTTTGTGTTTTCGTAAACCACAACCATTCCCCAGCCACCATAGTAACCCGTACCGTCAGGATCACCTTCTCTCAAAGCTAAATCGGCAACAAAATATTCTCCTAATCCATTAGTTCTTACATAATCTGTAATTTCAGCATAGGCGGAATACATGTAGTCATCTGAACTTGTTGGGTAATAAATATCGGTTGCATTCGCTGTTAATTGCGTATAGCTTCCCGCTGTTGGACCTTTTATGGAAACCTTACGCTTGTCATAATTTTTGGTAATAGTCGTTAAAGCAGGAATTGTTTCAGTGTAATTAACATTCACATAAGCTCTATCTGTCCAATTTAATCTTAATCTTGTAACCTCCAACGTATAATTTGAATCTGAAAATACTTGGTATGGTGAGCTTAAATAAGCGTTGTCATCATTAATTGAACTTGTAGACACCGCAGACTCTGGACCATTATTTACGGAAACATGTAGGGTTTCATTATTTCCAGAAGTTCTGTAAATAAACTCTACCTTATTCCCGGATCCTGTTGTAGTAAATGTATACCTGTAAGTACCACCAGAACTAGAAATATTTAATGAGTAGTCCGTATTATCAATACTTTCATTACTATAAATTATATCGGTTGTATTAATAGTTTGCGTTATAAAATTACCATTTGGCACGCTCTTCGTTACGGTAAATGTATTGCTTGAGCCAGCTCGACCAGACCAATATAAGCCTGCATACACTACATTAGAACATTCTGGAATAGCGTTGTTTTCTTGAGAAAATTGTAAAGTAGCCGATGACGAATTCAAGGTATTAACGTCGTTGTCAATATCCACATACTTCATGTCATTTCCACCGTTATTGGTGTTATCACCATAGGTAGCTAATGTTAGGTTGGTGTTACCCATCATGGTAAAATCTCCCTTTACATTATAAATAGTTTTGGATGGCGTGTAGATGGACGTTCGAGGTTCAAAATTTACGCGCACTTGACTATAACTATAAAAAGTAGCTGCCAATAGCATAAATACAGCTAACGCAAATTGAGTTTGCGTTTTATAGTTCTTGGTTTTTGAGGTGTATAAGTTTTCCATTTTTGTAACTTTAAATTAAGCTAATACCAAATTTATGAACGGTTAAATATTTTGTAGAAAATACTAATTTCCAAATCCGCTTGTTGGATGAAATTTCGTATTTGACTTTCAGTAACTGAAGATTCACATTTCAAGTAAATATATTTTAGACTACCAAAACCTCTAATGTTATCTACATTAAAAGGACGCATTAAATCTGAAGCTGATTTAATATTGATAGTTATCATTTCAACACGCTTAAATAAGTCATTGTCTGAACTTAATATGTTGAATGAGTTAGTGTCTTTTAGCTTTACTACTTTTGGCTTTTGGCCTTCAGTAACTTCAATTATCTGATTGTTTTTAATATAAACAGAAGGTTCCAAATCATAGAGCAAATCTTCTGGATACGTTGTAACTCGCGTTGATGTTCTAGACATACTTTGGCTGTCCGTATTATCAGGGAGTTGATAGATAGGGTTTTCTTGAGCAAAACTGCTACTTGTGAAAACAACTAATAACGCACACACCATTACTACGGTTGTTAACGTCATGTTCATTCTATTTTTCATAATTATTGATATATTAATTCTTTAACTTATTGGTTTTCAAAAGCTATAAAATCAGTTCAATTAAATCGTATAAATAGTAGTTAAACCTTTTTAGGGCTCAACAATACATTTATTGTTCTAAAAAATATTGAGGGAAGAGCATGCTTGCATGCGAATGGATTAAGTTTTTTAGTTTGATTTGGGATCATCTTGATTAATAGCTTACATCACAAATAAAATGCGATTAAATCAATCAATCAAAAAAAAATGTTAAATCACTTAAAAATTCGATTAAAGGATTCCGCTAAACACTTAGTCGATAAATAGATATAATTAATCGAGAGTACTTTTTGAGAATAACCGAATGCTGTGTTCTAAAAAATTAGGATATTGGACGGATGTAGGTCAATTTTTTCATGTAATTTTAGGTTGATTAATAGCGTTTAATTTTAAATTCTGGTGCAATGTAAGTCATTTGTCTGATTTAAGCAACACTTAAACGATAAAAATTACTTTTAAACGATAATATATGAAAACTCTCACATTAGTACGACATGCCAAATCATCCTGGAAACTTAATCTTCCAGATCATCTTCGACCATTAAAAATGCGAGGGTTAACAGATGCTAACAACGTTTCTAATCAATTAAAAACCACTAATTTTTGTCCCGATTTATTATGGTCTAGTAATGCTGTGAGAGCGCAAAGTACTGCTGAAATTTTTATAAAAACCTTAAATATACCTTCAGAAATTTGCCGTTTTAATCATGAGTTATATGATTTTTCAGGTGAATACCTCACCTTTCATATTAAAAATTGTCCAGATGAAATAAATAGTCTTATGGTATTTGGACATAATGATGCCATTACCAATTTTGTAAATGCATTTGGAAGTGAACGGATAGAAAATGTACCAACATGTGGTTTGGTAACTATTATTTTTAATTGTGATTCTTGGCAAGAAATAACTTCGGGAGATACCAGTCGGATTATTTTTCCAAAGGACTTAAGACAATAAATTTCAAACCCTATAATTAACAATTTAACGAATTATTAATACCCAAAAATTCCATACAATACAATATATTTGTAACATAACTAAAAAATTTTAATGGCTAAACAAGTACAAGAAAATCGTTATATAAATAGAGAAGTTAGCTGGCTACAGTTTAATGATCGGGTGTTACAAGAAGCAGATGATGAAACCGTTCCGCTAATTGAACGACTCCGATTTTTAGGTATTTTTTCTAATAATTTAGACGAGTTCTTTAAAGTACGTTACGCTACTGTAAAACGCATTGTAGAAGCTGGAAAAGGGGGTAAAAGTGAACTTGGTGGTATAAAAGCCAATGAGTTATTAGATATTATCACCCAAATAGTTATTAAGCAACAGAGTGATAGTTTAGAAATTTTAAGTAAAATTCATAAGCAACTAGAGGATGAAAATATTTTCATTATTAATGAAAAATCCATCCAACCGTCTCAACACGAATTTATAAAAAATTACTTTCATCAAAAGGTTAGTCCTGCTTTGGTGACTATTATTTTAAGTGATTCTGTAGAACTTCCAAACTTAAAAGATAGTGCGGCATATTTAGCTGTTAAGTTGAGTATGAAAGATAATGAAAATCAATATGCACTTATTGAAATTTCAAAATCTATGGATCGTTTTGTGGTTTTACCAAAACAGGATGATAAAAACTTTATTATCATGCTAGACGATTTATTGCGTTACTGTTTGGATGAGATCTTCGATATTTTTGACTACGATGTCATTTCTGCTCACATGATAAAAATTACGAGAGATGGTGAATTAGATTTGGAAAGTGATTTAAGTAAAAGTTTTATTGAAAAAATATCAGATAGTGTTAAACATCGTCAAATAGGAGAACCCGTCCGGTTTGTTTATGATAAAACTATAGATCAAGTTACCTTATCCTATTTAATGGATAAAATGAATATTGAATCTACAGATAGTAAAATTCCAGGTGGTCGTTACCACAACCGTCGGGACTATATGGATTTCCCTAGTTTAGGACGTACCGATTTACTGTATTCCAAAATTGAAGCATTACCTGTAAAAGGGTTGAGTTTTCAAGAAAGTATTTTTAAATCCATAGCGCATAAAGACTTTTTAATTCACACACCATATCACACGTTTTCGTACATCGTTAAGTTTTTACGTGAAGCAGCTTTAGATCCTAAAGTATCTACTATTAAAATTACTATTTACCGATTAGCTCAAATTTCGCACGTAGCCAGTTCCTTAATCAATGCTGCCAAAAACGGTAAAAAAGTAACGGTTTCCATTGAAATTCAAGCGCGTTTTGATGAGCAAGCCAATATTGATTATGCCCAGCAAATGCAAAATGAGGGTGTGCATTTAATTTTTGGTGTTCAAGGCTTAAAGGTGCATAGTAAAATGTGTGTCATAGAGCGTGAAGAAGAACATAAAATTAAACGCTACGGATTTGTTAGCACAGGCAATTTTAATGAATCTACCGCCAAAATTTATACGGATTACACCTTATTTACGGCCAACCAGAAAATTTTAAAGGACATTAATAAAGTCTTTAGTTTCTTTGAAATTAATTATAAAATATACCGCTATAAGCATATTATTACGTCCCCTCATTACACGGAAAAAGCATTTTTCCGACTTATTAATGGGCAGATTATCAACGCATCTTTAGGAAAGCCAGCTCAAATTCGGTTTAAAATGAATAGTTTATCTAGTTATAAAATGGTGGATAAATTATATGAAGCCAGTCGGGCAGGTGTTAAAATTCAAATGGTTGTTCGTGGTATTTGTTGCTTAATTCCTGGTGTGCCAAATATGAGTGAAAACATTGAGGTAATAAGCATTGTAGATAAGTTTTTAGAGCATTCTAGACTTTATATTTTTGGTCCTGATGATGATGCACAAATCTACATTTCATCGGCTGATTTAATGACTAGAAATATTGAAAATAGAGTAGAGGTAAGTTGTCCAATTTATGATGAAGATATTAAGCAGGAATTATTAGACAATTTCGGTATTTTCTGGAGTGCAAATGTTAAAGCACGGATTCTAAACGAAACGCAAAATAATCAGTATAAAGAAAAGAAAGAACCTATAGTTCGTGCGCAATTCGCTATATATGAGTATTATTTAAACAAATTAAAAAGTTAGCATGCTAACCATTAAAAAATATGCAGCAATAGATATTGGTTCCAATGCCGTTCGGTTGCTGATAGCCAATATTATTGAAGAAAAAGGAAAACCTACACGCTTTAAAAAAAGCTCCCTGGTTCGTGTTCCAATTCGTTTAGGTTCGGATGTGTTTATGAAAGGTAAAATTTCAAAACACAATGGCGAACGATTATTAGATACCATGCAGGCATTTAAACTCCTTATGAAATCTCATAACGTGGTTAAGTATAAAGCATGTGCCACATCAGCGATGCGAGAAGCTAGTAATGGTGATAAAATTACAAATCGTATTTTTAACAATACCGAAATTAAAATCGATACCATTAATGGGGAAGAAGAAGCTGCAATTATCGCGGCAACCGATTTAAATTCCTACATTGATGCTAACAAAACCTATTTATATGTAGATGTTGGTGGTGGTAGTACGGAGTTTACAGTAATCCATAATGGGGAATCTATCACCTCGCGTTCTTTTAAAATAGGAACGGTTCGTTTATTAAATGACATTGTTAAAAATGAAACCTGGAACGAATTGGAGCAGTGGATTAAAACCCATACCCAAGCTTTTGAAAAAATAGATGTTTTGGGTACTGGTGGAAACATTAATAAGATATTTAAAATTTCGGGTAAAGCTATAGGAAAGCCTTTAACCTATTTCTATTTAACGTCTTATTATAATATGTTACAAACGTATTCTTATGAAGAACGTATTTCAGAACTCGATTTAAATCAAGATCGGGCCGATGTTATTATTCCTGCAACCCGTATTTATTTATCTGCAATGAAATGGTGTTGTGCCAAGGATATTTATGTGCCAAAAATTGGTTTGGCAGACGGAATTATTAAAAGTATCTATTATGATACGGTTTCGAGCAATACACAGTAAAAAACATGCAGTTTGTCTTTTTATTATATTATATTTAATAAAATAATTTATATTCGCTAGAACTAAATCAATTTTAAGACCGCATTAAAACTTTTATAATCATGAAAAAACAAGTACTCTTAATAGCTTTTGTAATTATTGCAACTGTTTCTTACGCGCAAAACGCCATGTATGGTGTGCGTGCAGGCATAAATGTTTCAAATTTAGATTTTGAACCAGATGCCACTTTTGATAATCAACACCGTAATGGTTTTGCCATTGGTTTCTTTGGTGAATATGATTTATCAGCATCAATAGCATTAGCTCCAGAAATTCAGTTTTCTGCCGAAGGTGCTAAGGATAGAAGTTTACGCGTAGATTATATTCAGGCGCCTATTTTATTAAAATTCAGAATTGGCGATAGATTATCACTTGGAGCAGGTCCATTAGTAGGTGTTAAAATTCATGAGTTTGAAGATGGCTACAGAAACTTTAGCTTTTCAGGTGTTGGTGCTTTAGAATTCATGATTACAGATGAATTCTTTATTGATGCAAGATACCACTATGGTGTCACTAATATTTTAGATGATAATCCAGCTAATTTAGAAGCTAAAAATACCAACATCCAAATCGGAATTGGTGTGAAAATTTAACTAATTAACCAATTATATTTTTTAAAAACTCCAATGCTTTTTAGTATTGGAGTTTTTTGTTTTAACCGTGAATAGTTTCAGATTTACTTAAATCCTTCATTATTTCGGCTTCAAAATCTAATAAATCATTCCATTTTTTATCAACTTCCTTACGGTCACCATATTGTCTGGCAAAACCTAAAAACATGGTATAATGATTGGCTTCACTCACCATTAATTTGCGGTAAAATTCTGCCAATTCTTTATCTTCTAATTCTTCCGAAAGCAAACGGAAACGTTCACAACTTCTAGCTTCAATTAAAGCAGCATATAATAATCTGTGAACTAATTGTGTGGTACGACTGCCTCCTTTAGGGAAAAAGGTAATTAATTTTAAAACATATTCATCCTTACGGTCACGACCCAAAGTCCATCCATGATCTAAAATCCGATCGTGAACCATTTTAAAATGACTAATTTCTTCTTTAACCAACGCAATCATTTCCTGCACTAATTCCGTGTATTCTGGAAAACCAACAATAAGCGAAATGGCTGTACTTGCTGCTTTTTGCTCGCAGTAAGCATGATCCGTTAATATATCTTCAATATTCTTTTCTACAATATTTACCCAGCGTGGGTCTGTTGGTAATTTTAATCCTAGCATGACTTAATTTTCAAAATTAGTTATATCAAATTCGCCGTTTGGTTGAATTTGTAATTGGTATTGTTTTTTTAAATCGCGGCTTATATGCACGTAATAAAAGGCTATTTGTACAGCATCAGTTTCGGTTGATGGCGCATTGGGTGTTTGATTTACGTGCGCAGATTGTAGTGTCATCCTTTTTAAATCTGCTTCATGATGAGCAAATGTGTCTGTAAAGAATGATTTATCAATAGTTTTATTAAAAACTTCCTGATCTTCTTTAAATACAATTACCTGACTTTTAATGTCGCGATAATAGGTTTTGGAAATTATCGAGTCTGTTTTTGTAGTATCCAAAACTGAACGTTCCATATCCGTATAGGTTCTAATTTTTATATGGAAACCGTTGGCTAGAAGGGTATCTGTTTTAACCTCTGCATAGGTTTCGGGTACATAGGTTATGGTTTCAGAAAACGAATCTAATAACTCGGATTCATGTAGAATTTCTTGTGGTGTTTTATGCAAGCGATCACGACCATCACATGCTGCAAAAACCATGGCAATAGCAACTAATATAAATAGACTTACATGTTTCATAAGAATTTAAAAATCTAACCCAAAAGTTTTTTTCAAAACATCAATAGCTGGGTTTTTTTCTTTGAGTTTTTCAAACTGCTCTTCCGTGGTATAAGCATATTGCTTTTCCATTTCTTCGTTAATGGAAATGTCTAAATGGATATCGTAATTATTCAGCTCTTTTCTAATATAGCTCAACAAATCATACGATTCCCTTTCCACTTCTAGTTTATTGGTTGCATTCGGGAACTCCAATTGAATGGCATTTCCTTTTACTTTAGGAACATCAATGGATAATATAGAGGCCAAATTGAATTTTCCAGTCGCTTCTAATTCCTTTACAAACACATTCCAAACCGCTATAAGTTGTTCTTCGGTAAAAGAATCCTTCGGCAAATCCGTTTCATCTATAACGACATCCATTTGCCGGATTTGATGTTCTTTTTTAGCACGAATACTTTTTAAAGATAATCCAGACGTTGTTTTCTTTTTAGCGTCCAATGTAAGGACTGGTCGCGTTTCTTCAACTTTATGAACGGGTTGATTGGTTGTTTTATTTTCAACAGAAACCGGTTCAGCTTTGGTTGGTGTAGTTGGTGGATTGCTGGCTACAGCTTGTTTGCTTACTGGAATTGGTTTGATGCCAATCTTTGCAAAGTAACTCGGTGGAATTATAAAGTTTTTAGAATTTTTTTTTTCTCCATCGAAAGTGATAGAGGCAAGTTGCATAAGGCAGAGTTCAACGAGTAATCGTTGGTTTTTACTGGACTTGTATTTCAGATCGCAATCGTTGGCTAGTTCTATACCTTCAAATAAAAGTGCTTGGCTTGCTTTTCGCGATTGCTCTAAATATTTGACTTGCGTTTCTTCGCCTACCTCTAGTAATTCAACCGTACTTGGATTTTGGCAAACTAATAAATCTCTAAAGTGAGATGCTAATCCTGCTATATAATGATGACCATCAAATCCTTTCGCTAAAATACTATTAAACTGTAAAAGTAATTCTGGTATTTTATTTTCAAGAATTAAATCGGTACTCGTAAAATAAGTTTCGTAATCAAGAACGTTTAGGTTTTCAGTAACGGCTTGGCGTGTTAAATTTTTACCTGAAAAACTTACCACACGATCAAAAATGGATAAGGCATCACGCATAGCACCATCGGCTTTTTGAGCAATGATGTGTAAGGCATCATCTTCAGCTGTAATACCTTGTTCGTCTGCAATATATTTTAAATACGATTTGGCATCTTTAACTGTAATCCGTTTAAAGTCGAAAATCTGACAACGCGATAATATGGTTGGTATAATTTTATGCTTTTCCGTAGTAGCTAAAATAAAGATACAATGCTTTGGTGGTTCTTCTAATGTTTTTAAAAAGGCATTAAAAGCCGCTTGAGATAACATGTGGACCTCGTCAATAATATAAACTTTATATTTCCCGACTTGTGGTGGAATGCGGACTTGATCCGTTAAGTTTCTAATATCGTCTACCGAGTTATTAGAGGCAGCATCTAGCTCAAAAATATTAAAAGCAAAATCCTCATCCGCTTTCTCTGTACCATCACTATTAATCATTTTGGCCAAAATACGTGCACAGGTAGTTTTACCAACACCACGTGGACCCGTAAACAATAAACCTTGTGCTAAATGATTGTTTTCAATGGCATTTAATAAGGTGTTTGTAATAGCCTGCTGACCAACAACGTCTTTAAACGTTTGTGGTCTGTATTTACGTGCTGATACTACAAAGTGCTCCATGGATACGATTGGGTTTGCTTATTTTAGGTGCAAACTTATGGTGAAACAAAGTTAAAAAATCCACGGGTAAATTACATCAAAGTCTTGTTAATTTAATAGGAGTTATTAACAGTAATTAACTTTTGAGTGGTATTCACTTTGTGGAAAAACAGGTTAACCAGGTTTTATTCTGAAATTTTAGAAAAAGTATTTTTTAAAAGGACGCGCATAATAACAATGGCAATTGGCATTATTAAGATTTTAATCTAAAATAAATAATTTATATTTACAGGATAACAGTAACTCAAAACGTAGGATATCCTGACATATTTACGGGATATACCTAATAAAAGTTGCTATTTAACGAGTTGGCAACAAGCTGAAAAAAACCGAGAAAACCGAAAATGAACAACGAAAAATGGAATGAAATCTGCTTTTTATTATCCGACAATATTCGGACTGATATTAGCGAAAGTGATTTTGAACAAAATGTAGTCCAAGCTTTAAGAGTTTTGGATTGGAAAGAATATTCTGGAGATATAGAAATTCGACCTTCCTTTCAAGTTGGTGCCTCAAACAGAATTACACCTGATTTTGTAATAAAAGATTCCGATAATAGAAAATTGTTCGTGATTGAAATTAAACAACCAAACATTCCACTTAATTCAAGATTCCAACAACAGTTATTTTCATATATGCGTCAGTTAAAACTCGAATACGGAATTTTAATTGGACAAGGAATCCAAATTTTTTACGATGGAGATTTAGCAAAACAAGAAGACCCAATACTTTTAGAAACAATAAAGTTCACAAAGGATAATGACAAAGGATTAAAATTTGTCGAAATATTTGCTAAAGAAAATTTTAACCAAGAATCATTGCGGAATTTCACTCTTAACGGATTAAAAAAATTAAATCGCAGAGAGGAACATAAAGAACTGACAAAAAAACTACTCGACGAAAATTATCAAGAGAAAATATCGGAACTTATAAAACAAGATTTTCTTGACGAATATGATGGAGAATTAATTGAGTCTGTTTTGGAAAATTTGAGAATTGAGATTAGAGCAAAAAATGCACTACCAACGCAAAGTGAATTACCAAAAAGAGAATTTTCTAAAGAAAGAATAGTTGACTATTCAAATGGAATTTTACCAATTGAATTAAATCCTTCAACTGAATCTGAATTTAAAAAGAGACTCTTATTGACCAAAACAGCTTATATCACGACATTTTATAAAAACGGAACTTCTAAACAAAAAGTTTGGAATGCTAACAGATTTAGAGAAACTTCGGGAGTTTTAGGAAATTTAAGGTCAAGACCAGAATTCAGAAATGGAGAATGGCAAAAACTCGGAATTGAAAAAGTTTTAGTTTCGATTGACAAATAGAAATCGGAAAGAAAAGCCAGTTGCCAACAACGTATAAAATTAATTGCTTGGTTCTAGCCTACTTACGAAAATCCTCGCGGATTTTCTATTCGGTTTGTATTTGCTAAATTAGTTGCTTAAACAACGCAACTAATCTTATACAAACACGTTGTAGCACATTAGACCAAACCAAAAACGAATGAACAAAACTATAGTACTATTACTAATATTGACAATCGGAATTATATCCTGTAAAAACTCTGAAAAGGAAATTGACAGAGTTGAAATTACTAAACAATACTTTAAGATTCTTGACAATTCGGACTACTCTAAAATATCGGAATCGTTTGCGGATAGTATAAAAACAATAGAAGGAGAACATAAAAATACATATTCTATAAAAGAATATTTGGAGGTTTTAAAATGGGATTCTGTTTTTGAACCTAACTATGAAATACTTGAAATTGAACAAAAAGATGGAATTGTCAAAGCAAAAATTTCAAAAATGGACAAAAGAATCTTTTTTCTTCACGAAAAACCATTTATAACAAATCAAATTATTAAGTTTCAAAAAGATAAAATAATCAGTATAGAAACAGATTACCTGAACTTTGATTATCCGACTTGGGAAAAAAATAAAAATGGACTTTTGAGCTGGATTGACAAAAACAACCCTGAATTAAATGGATTCATAAACGACCTGACTGAAGATGGTGGAATGAAATTCCTTAAAGCAATGGAATTATATAAAAACAAAAAATAACGTGCTACAACACCGTATAAAATTAATTGCTAGTTCAAGCCTACTTACGAAAATCCTTGCGGATTTTCTATTCGGTTTGTATTTGCTAAATTCGTTGCTAAACCACGCAACTAATCTTATACAAAACCGTTGTAGCACATTTTGAGAAAAACCTATGAACTTCAAAAATAGAGTTATCGGAATTCAAAAATGGATAGATAAAAAGTACTATCGCGAAGAAAACCGATTTAATAAAGAAAAACTATTTGAACAAGAATATCTGAACTTTCAAATTGATGACTGTTATAATTATATGGAGAATGTTGTTGGAGAAACACGAGATGATATTTTTAAGATTTTATTCTCAACTTACTCTCAATGGAAAATAGAACTGAATAAATTAAATATTCCTTTTTATCTTGGAGTTTGGATTTATAACCCACGATTACCAAAAAGTGAAATCGTTTGTGCAATTGGAAAAGAAAAAATAGAATATTACCAAAATAAATGTTTTGATGTCTCTAACGAACAAAAAAACATCATTGACCTTAAAAACTTTGAAAAAGAAAAAGACACACTTATTTGGACAAAAAAGATTGATTTTGATACTTTAGAAGATTGGGAAATAAACTTTCCGAAAGAAAATTACGAAAATGAACAACATTGGTTGGAATATCAAGAACATTTTAAAAACTTCATCAATAATTCTTATAAAGTAGACAAAAATGAAAATGGGAACAGATATTATAAAAATGTAGGTGAAATATGGACAGGAGAATTGATAAGAAAATAAAAAAACGTGCTACAACACCGTATATAATTTATTGCTAGTCATAGCCTACTTACGAAAATCCTCGCGGATTTTTTAGTTGAGTTGTATTTGCTAAATTAGGTGATTAAAACACGCAACAAATCATATACAAAAACGTTGGCGTTCATTTGAATAAAACGATGACTATAAATCAAATAAAAGTAGATGAAATTATAAACTATCAGATTGAACCTTATCAAGCTTTTTTTGGAGTGGCTCTTTTAGTGATTCTTTTGAACCTTTTGATTCTGTTGGACATATATTTAAAGAATCATTGGGAATGGTATCGGAATTGGATTCCTTGATAGGTTGTATGTAGTTAAGGTCTATAAGTATTTTGAATAAAAGAGTGAAAAATGCTATAATCCAAGCCATTCGTTGTAAACGACCTGACCATTTTTCGAGAAACAATTTTCGACCTAATCCACCACTTTTGACTAAAACAATACCTTCATAATTTATAAGGTATGTTGGAGTGTAAGGATTAACTCGAATAATTGAAATAAGATTTTCACGTTCAAGATATAAAGTAGCTATTCTAAAATACAGACGTTCCTTACCTTCTTTAATAAAAGGTTGTGTAAGTCTAAATGAACCGAATATTTTATCAGGTTTAGAATCAAAATAGCAGACTTTTGGAGCAATATAATCTTCATTCTGTTCAACAGGTTCTTTTTCAAGTTCAATAAGAATATTATCTAAAAAACGTATTTTCGGACTTGATAAAAATCTGTAAAACTTTGACATTGAAAATTTGAATTTAAGAGACTAAACTAAAAATAAAAAACGAAACGCCAACACCGTATATAAAAAATAACTAGGCAAGTTCGCAGCCTAAAATTTGTGAGCACTAAAAAACACAATAGTTTAACCGAAAATTAACGAATTTTTACACGTTACTTTTCATATACCAAAACGTTAGCAACCATTTCCACTCATACTCAAAAGAATGACTGAAAAAGAAATAATTGAAAAAATTGATTTATTATTTGAGAAAATAACTGACTTTAATGCGTTTTCAATAAACAATATTTTTTTTAATGAAATAAAACCTAATGAAAAGAATAAAGATGAAGTAGAAAACTTCCATAATATTGTGAGAGAAACAAAATTATTCGGAATGAATAATGACTTGTTTGAAAAATATAAC
>NZ_JBLXHU010000045.1:0-14572 GCF_048259285.1 Bizionia sp.
GTTCGTTTATCTCGAAAATTATTCCCGCAAATGCAAAACAATAATTGGGGACGAATCATTTTTATCAGTAGCGAATCAGGTGTAAATGTTCCTGAAAATATGATCCATTATGGAATGTCAAAAGCGGCTATGGCTGCCATTGCAAATGGCCTTTCTAAATTAACAAAAGGAACGGAGATTACGATCAATACTATTTTGGGAGGACCAACCTATTCCGATGGCGTTGCAGCAACAGTAACGCAAATTGCAGAAACACAAAACCTAAAATTAGAACAAATGAAAAATGCAATTGTACAACAGACCAATCCACACATTTTATTACAGCGATTCATTGATCCAAGTGAGATAGCAAGTTTAGTAGCTTATTTAGCAAGCCCTCTATCCATTGCTACAAATGGAGCTTCTTTAAGAGCAGATTCAGGAGTATTGAAAACCATTTAAAAAGCAATAACAAACATTCAAAACGAAGTTCAGGTATAAACTAATAGAATTTCCAAAACGTAGGTATCCTTAAAACAGTTCCAATTGATTGCTTTGTTTTACTTTCAGTTTAAAACTCCCGTGCTAGCTATACGCTAACCTGAATGAAATTTATTAAAGATAGTTATTCTTGTAACAAGTTAAAATTAATCCTAGTTACAAAAGATATTGAACATTACATCTACAATATTTGATTTAGAAGGTAGTTAAAATACCGAAAATATGGCTATCAGTACCTCAAAGATTAGCTCCAGGTTTGTTTTTGATAATTATTTCTTTATTGATAAAGCAGCAAATTTCTACATAGATAAAGTAAAATTGCAGGAGTGTTACCACCCCTGCAATAATTAAATCAAACTAATACCCATTATTTTGGGTTACTAAACCAGCATCTACTCCATCAATATATGCTTGTGGAATTGGCCAATATTCATTTTTCCCTTCTATAAAACTGGCGTTAGATAGATGGGTTCTTCTAGTTTTCTCTACTTCAAGATATTTAGAGATAATCTCATCTGCCTTTTTCCATCTAACTAAGTTAAAAAAGCGATGTCCTTCAAGGGCTAATTCTAATCTAGATTCCATACGAACTGCTTCTCTGGCTTGCTCCTGGTTACTCCATACGGAATTATACAACTCAATACTATAATTGGCAGCATTGGCACTCCCATCTAGGGTTTTAACATATGCAGTATTCTTTGCACGATTTCTTATCTGATTGATTAATGTACGTGCTACTTCTAACTGACCAATCTCAACCGCAGCTTCTGCTCTCCATAATAAAACTTCCCCATACCTTAGGATGTAATAATTTAAAGCACTAACATAAGGCCATACTTCTAAATGAAATGATGAATTGGCTGAAACAATTCTTTTCTTCGGACTAAACTCTCCATAAGTAGCCAAATCTCTTGCCCAATTAGCTTCGTATAAAACACCTAAATCTTTATAAGGAACTCCTGGTCTACCTATAGTAATATCTATTCTTGGATCTACAAGATCGGTTTCTTTTAGATTTTCATTACTGTTGGCAGGAAGTCCATTTGCTGTTACCTTATAGGCATTAACCAGATTTTGTGAAGGTCTGTGAAAACCATACTGTGAATAAAAAGGCCCTCCGGGAGCTAACAATCGATCACCAATACTTCCATTATAATTACTTGGTTGCCCATCATTTATAGAATGTTGCACTGCAAAAATTATTTCCTTATTGTTATCGTTCTCAGGTAAAAATAGTTCTTGAAAATCATCCATCAACCCGTAATTACTATTAACAACTTCCGTGGTGGCATCAAATGCCATTTGCCACTTTTCTTGAAATAGATATGTTTTAGCTAAATATGCTTTCGCTGCAATTTTAGTAGGTCGCCCTGCATCTTCTTGAGTAACAGGTAACACATTGTACGCCGCCTGAAAATCAGCTTCTATTTTCCCCCATAACTCTTCAGAGGTAAATTCTGTGTTTGATTTCGCATAATCATTTACGGTTTCAGCAGTTTCATCAATATAGGGAATATGATTATATATTTTTTTCAACTCAAAATAAAAATGTCCCCGTAAGAATTGCAATTCAGCTTTTCTTTGTGCTTTTAAGTTTGTATCAAAATTTTCAGAAGCAGCCAGCAAACGCATTGCTTCATTAACTCTTTTAACACCTTCGTATAATGCCATCCATTTACGTTCTACATCAATAGTGGTAGGTAAGGTGTTAAATATTTCCATTTGGTGAATATTATTTTGATCCCCGGTTCCACCACCTCCCTTGTAGGCATCATCCGATACCACATCACCAAAGCTCCAATTAGATGCTGGAGAATTATAGGCATTACTTGCTCCATCAAATTGCCCATTTAGAACGCTATATGCTGAAATAATTGCGCGTTCAACATTTGCTGGCTTAGTCATTTCATCTGGAGAAACCTCCCCGTAAGTTACTTCTTCTAAATAATCATTCGAACAAGAAGTACTACTTATTACGATTGTTGAAACAACCATAATTTTTGCTATATATGCTTTAAATTTCATCATTATTTTTTTTAAAATTTCAGGTTAAATCCAAATACAAAAGTTCTGGATGGTGGGTAGATACCACGATCCACACCAATATCTAAATTCCTACTACTACTTGAATAGTTTTGAAGTCCTATCTCTGGAGTCATTCCACTATAATCGGTAATGGTAAAGACATTACTAGCTTGTGCATAAATCCTTAGATTTAAATCTCCTAATACGGATGCTGGAATGGTATAACCAACTTGCAAGTTATTAAGTTTTAAATAAGATCCATCTTCAACATAATATGAAGAAGGACGTATATTATTATTTGGATCATCAAGGCTAAGTCTTGGAATGTCAGCATCAGGATTAGCTGGTGTCCATGCACCAAGTAACGAAGAATCTTTGTTATAGGCAGATTGATTAAAAAATTGTGTTTTGTATTTAGTAAGATTGTAAAGGTCATTCCCAATACTTGCATTAAAGAACATGCCTAAGTCAAAATTTTTATAATTAAGATTCACATTAAAACCAATAACTACATCTGGGTGTGGAGAACCAATAAAAGTTCTGTCTTTATCATCAATGACACCGTCATTATTTACATCTTCAAACTTAATATCTCCAGGTTGTGCATCAGGCTGTAAACCGTATGCATCTACTTCTTGTTGGCTTCTAAATAAACCTGCTGCCTGATATCCAAAAAAAGATGCTATTGGCTCCCCCACTGTACTTCTTGAAATTTCCTGATCAAAGTTTACACTGTGTAATGAAGAACTTGGAATTCCTAAATAAGCTACGCTATAAAGTTCCTTTAATTCATTCTTATAACCTGTTACATTTAAACCTAAGTCATAACCAAAGTCTCCTTTTTGGTCTCTAAATTTAAAATTAAGTTCATACCCTTTATTCTCCATACTCCCATCATTAATCCACTGTCCATCATTTGTTCCTCCAAAGGTTAATGGCACTGCATTGTATACTAAAATGTCGTCTGTTACCTTTTTATAAACTTCTGCAGTTATACTCAATTTATTATTGAAAAAACCTAAATCTACTCCCAGGGAAGTCTGCGTAGTAGTTTCCCATTGAAGATCTGCATTAGGAACTCTTGTTTGTGCCAGCCCAGTTGACACAGAATTCTGTCCACCATCGATAGCATAGTCACTATAATTGTTATTATTGCTATAGCTATCCACTGTAGAGTAAGAAGGTACTTGTTGATTCCCTGTTTGTCCCCAACTTGCACGAATCATCATATTTGTAAATCCATTTCCAAAATCGAAGAAATTTTCTTTATCTACTCTCCAGCCTGCAGAGAATGCAGGAAAAGTTCCCCAATTATTATTTGCTAAACGGGAGGTTCCGTCTCTTCTAACTGTAGCGGTGAGAAGGTATTTTTCATCAAAATTATAATTTACTCGTCCGAAATACGAATTAAGTTTCCATTCACCTGCATTACCAGCATTTAACTGATTTTCAGTACCAAAACTCAAATACCTAAAATTTAAATCTTCATACAGAAAATTCTGTCTTGAGGCAGAGAAGTTTTCATTATAATACTCAATTGCTTCTTGACCTAACAATACATCCAGATTATGGTTTCCAAAGGACTTGGCATAATTTAATGTGTTCGTGAAAGTGAATTGATAATTATAACTATTCTGAGTACTTAAACTATTAATGGTATTTTGAGATAGAATTTCATCATAAACTGGCGAAAAACCGCGGTAATTAAAATTATTATAGTCCAAACCAAAGGATGATTTAAAGGTGAAATCTCCAAAATTAAGTGCAGCAAAAGCATTTCCAAAAGCGCGAACATTTTTACGCTTGTTATCCTTAGCACGATATAAATTCCCTAATGGGTTTCCCACATCATTTATTGGATTTCCTCCAAACTCCCCATTTAAGTCTTTTACAGGAACAATTGATGGAAATTGAAAAGAATCATAAATAATACTTCCCAAAGAGCTATTCGTTCCAACAGACACTTCTTCTGTATAAGACCCTGTGAAATTTTCTCCTATGGTGAGCCAATCTGTTACCTTATAATTTGAATTAAAACGAGCTGAATATCTTGAAAAACCAGTATGTTTAACAACACCTTCTTGATCATAGTATCCAAGAGAAAATGAATGTTGTCCTTTTTCTGATCCCTTTTGAATTGAGACATTGTAGTTTTGAATAAATGCTGGCTGCATAATTTCAGCTACCCAATCCACATCACTGCTAGGTAATGTTTGTTCTGTATTAAGCCATTCAGGGATTTGCGCTTGATTAGGATTGTTTCCATAAATATCATGCGCTGGAGTTTGCCCGTCATTTTTATATGCCTGCCATAACAAATCTCCATATTGCTGCGCATTCAACATTCTAGGTAAGTTAATAGCTGTTTGAAGCCCAGCATACCCATCAAAATTTACAACAAAAGAATCTTTTCTCGCTCCTTTTTTAGTAGTAATAACCACTACTCCATTTGCTGCTCTAGAACCATAGATAGAAGAAGAAGCTGCATCTTTAAGCACCTGTATGCTCTCAATATCCTGTGGATTAATACTACTCAAACCATTTGAAGTAGGCACCCCATCTATAACCACAAGAGGATCATTATTATTAATGGTACTAAAACCTCTTACACGAATGGATGTTCCTCCCCCTGGGCGGTTATCGCTCATTACTTGTACTCCAGGCATTCTCCCTTGAAGCATTTCTGCAACATTCGCCTTTGGTAACGACTTTATTTCTTCTGGATCTACTGTTGAAATAGCAGCTGTAATATTTTCACGCTTTTCCGTTCCATATCCTACGACTACAATTTGTTCCAACATATTAGTGTCTTCTTCTAAAGAAATTGAAATTTCTGTTTTTCCGACAATGTCTATGTCAGCTCTTTTAAAGCCCATAAAAGTCACGCTTATCGTTTCGGTATCTATAGGGACATTTAACACGAAGTTTCCATCAAAATCTGTTGCAGTACCTATATTGGTCCCAGCTACAAAAACATTAGCTCCTGGAACTGGTGTCCCACTATTGTCTCTTATCGTTCCACTAATTTTACGTTGTTGCTGGGTGCTATTGGTATTTACTATTTCTTTAACCAATATCCCATCTCCTGCTATTTTGAATTCTAAGCTTGTTAGTTTCTCAAGTTCAGTAAGGGTTTCTTTTATATTAGCATTATTTATATTTATACTGATATTTTCTTTAAGAAAATGCTGGTCTGATCTGTAAATAAATCGTCTTTTAGACTGTGCTTCAATCAGTTCAAATACTCTTTCAATAGAAGAGTTTTTAAGGTTTAAATTAATTTTTTCAGAGATTTCAATCTTATTGAAAGTATTCTGATTATTATTCCCTGCCTTAACTCCATACATTATGGAAAGTACCAACAAAGAGAAAAGTAAAATTTTGTTTTTCATTATTTTAGATTGATAATTTGTAGTTTTAACGGAAGTTATTTTCTGTTTTTCTTACGCAATACTTCTAGTTCTAAGCGAATATGTTTCATTGCTAAAGCAATATGATTTTCCACTGTACGAGGAGACAGGTCTAATATTTCTGAAATATCCTTATATTTAAATCCATCTATCCTACTTAACTCGAAAACTCTTCGAGATTTTTGTGGTATCCTCCCTAAAATAGACTGGATTAATTGTGTGTTAATTTCTTCTTGTTCCTGATCTATCATTTCATCCTCTATACTTGGGGAAAATGGAACATCTTGACTGTAACTTCCATCTAGTGAGTAGTGCAATTGGCTAATTTTGGTTTTCTTTAAAAGACTGTGTTTTGCTATTACATATATATAAGATTTTGGTTTTTCAATTTTTTTTAGTTGTTTCCGTTTATTCCATAGTAGAATAAAAACATCCGATATTTTCTCTTCAACAATGGCTATATTACTCTCATAGCTTAATCCAAAACGGCAGAGATCATCATAATATTTATCGAATATAACCTCTAAGGAAGCATACTCTCCTTTAGAAATTTTACAAAAATGTTCACGATCATGAGTTTGATTATCTATGGCTACTCCTTTACTATATCTAATTTTCATCGGAAGCTTGTATTGAGAATGTTTTAGCAGTATGCTTAATTACTTTTACATTTGTTATAAATTCTAATGAAGCGATAAAATCTTCTAAACTTTGATCCTTAAAGGCTCCTGTTATTCTTTGCGTTTTTAATCGATCCTCATCAATAGAAAAATGAACTCCATAGAATTCATTTATTTTATGAATTGCTTCTGAAAAGGGAAGATTATCTAAAAGCAATGTATTTTCCTTCCAAGCTAAGAACTTCTGTGGTTTAAAATTTCTTTTTATAACCTCATTGGAAGATACATTCCAGATTAATTGTTCTTCGGGCAGCAAGTTGACCCTATCTTTAGTCCGCTTGAGTAATACATTTACTTTGCCAGTTTCTAAGGAAATTGTTTGCTTTTCAGTAGAAGCCAACACACCAAAACTAGTACCTACAACCTCTACATCAACTTCAGCAGTGTGTACGATGAACGGATTATTCTTATCTTTGGTGACCTCAAAAAAGGCCTCCCCATTCAAAAAAACCGATCTGGGATTTGAAAATTTCTGATTGTACTTTAAGGTAGCACCCGCATTTAAAATAACGCTGCTACTATCTGGTAAATAAAAGTGTAAGCGTTCTCCTTTATCTGCTATTTTTACGTTGGTATACTTAATAGTATCTGAAAATAATAGAGCTGAAACCCCCGATAGCATTAGAAAAATAAATAGAGTAACAAGGATGATGTTTCGTTTAACAAATACCTTCTCACGAATCTTTCCTTGAATTTTTTGCTGACTAATTTCTGGATGTAACTCTAAGCTTTTATTAGGATAAAACATCCAAATTTTTTTATAATAACTATATAATGATTTCAATTCATCATCAATGGATAGTTCGATTTCAAAGACAGAACGGTCTTCTTTAGACATTTCATTGGCTAAGTACCGAATGCACTTTTTATCTTTTTCCGTTAGGTTTTCCATTTACCTTCATGCCTTTATTATAAAGAGCTTGAAAGATGAAAAAACCCCTAGCTTCGAATATCAACAAAAGGTAAAATCAGAAAGTTTCTTCTTAATATTTAGTTAACATCAACTAGGAGTGCAAAACAAGTATGTTTTTTATCAGAAGAATTTTAATTCATAAAAGAAAAAAGCAAGGAAAATTAAAATGACATTAGAAGCATTGTCATTGACTACTCATAAAGCTTGAATGATGGTTAATGGAAGAGTTCGATTATCGGAGCTCTTTACGATAATCGTAAATTTAGATTTATGGAATTAAAACGCCATATATGCAGGAAAAACTGAATAACTAAATTGCGACTGTAGGAAAACTTATAAATTCACTCATAGTTTTTCATTAATTATGGTATAAAAATATGAGGCTACCTTTTCAGGCAGCCTCATTCAAACTAACTTAATAATTCTTGAGTAGGCCATACAGTTAAATCATCTACTATTTTTTGCCAGTTGTTGTTATATTTTAACAACCAATCGTTAGCATATACTTTTTCTATTTTTTCTGCTAGCGTTGCAAGTATTCTGTTTTGTTTGGATTGTCTAAAGCTCCAAACAAACTTTCTGTAGGCTTGGTCTACTTCATACAATTCTGAAGCATAACTTTCTATTCCCTCACTAAAATTAGAATAAGTAGTTCCGTTATATTTACGAATGAGATGCAAGGTTTCTGCTCCATATTCTAGACCATCATATAAAGCTTCTGAAGTAGCATACCAGTATTTGTTTTCTCTTTGCTTTTTATACTGAACTACTTTTTCATAAGCTATCTCTTCTTCTGCGATGAGGTTGACTAAATCGTAAATAATCTTTTTATCGCTTAAGCGAAACAAATCGTCGTTTATAATAGCTGAAATTTCTGCTTGTTGCATTTTGGTTTCTACGTCAATGTCAGTCGCGATTTTATCTGAAACTGCACCAAAGCTTTCTCGATATTGAATGGTATCCTTCCAAAGTGCAATGAGTAAACGAGATTCTTTAGTCAACTCTGAAGGATGACCTAAACTAAAGCTGTGGTTAAAGACTTCTAACAGAAAATCGTAAATAGATGGTTCTTCTGCTACATAATTAAACGCATATTTTATTTTTCCCCAGTAATACGTTTTTAAACCGAAACGTTCTAAATCTTTATCAAACTTCTCGTTACCATCTATAAATGCCGAACTATGTGAATGTATAAACGTGCTTAGATTTACATAGTCCGTATTAAACAACACTGCTAACATTTTACTACGGATGTCTTCGTGTTCATCACCAGCACCCAGCAACTCTTTAAGCTTGTTCCTCCGGTCTTTGGCTTTAAAAAATTCAATATGCTCAGCAACGAGTTCTTTTAAATGATAGCCTAGACCTATTTCTTGTAAGAACATTGCTTCTTGGTCTGTATGGAATAGATGATGTGCTAGTTCTATATCTAGTAGCCAGTTTTCTTCGTTACTAGGTTTCTTGCCTGTGAAGTAGAGTAAGAACTTGTCTTTTGGTTTTTGTTTCGTGATGATATGCTTTACTCCAAATTCATTTTGGTTCACGTACATCTTTTCCACACCTGTAACCTCCAGCTTATCAAATTCTTCGATAAAATCTTTCTTTTCATCGTACCAGAAAATGACTCTATGGTCTTGAAACCGTTTCATTAATGCTTGCTCTATATTTTGGCTCATTTGTTTAAAAATGTATAATAGTTTTTTATATCAGAATCAACCACAAACTCATTGTTCACACTTATTATCCAATTACGAATTTTATCATCTATATTTTCATTTACCAATTCAATATCCTTTATACTATACTGTTCTAATAAATGTTTTAAATTTCTTTTTATTTCACCATCTGATTTTATGCGTTCATTTTTAACCAAAACAGATGTATTCTCACCAAATTTGGATTTTAAAAATTTTTCCATTTCATTTTTTTTATTTTGAAATTCTGGCGACTGTATATATTCAACCTCTTCATCTACAAGCAATACAATTACAATTGTTTTTATAGATTTAGATTTATCTGCATTCTGAAGAATCCATTCATATACTTTTAATAAACTTCTATCATAGGATTCAGGTAATAAGAAACCAACTAAAGCTTTTTTGTTATTATCAATAAGCTTTGAAATTGGTTTTGTTTTTATTTTTAATTCTTTCAGCCAATCTTTAACTTCACTCTTATCGTTTATATAGAATGTAACTTTAGATGGTTTTGATTTTAGATTCAATGAGAAACCCATATTGTTCGTTGCACATTTATTGCGGAATAAGAAATTTAAAGATGAATGTGCTCCTGTATCTACTCCTATGTTCAACATATTTTGATTGCTAAAGTTATTCTTTAACAATTCTATTTCATCTTCTTCTGTTATAAAAGTAGGTTCTATTAATTCTCCACCATCTTGAAGTTGTAGATATTCCGCTACCCCCTGTCTTTTTTGAAGCTCTACTATTTCGAATGTTGCGTTAGAAGGCTCAATTTCTGAAAATAGCAGCTGTAATAATTTATTTTCAAGTATTAATTGTTGTTTTTGATAAGATGCAATTACATACAGGAAGTCTAAATCATCTTTAAATAGCGCTTGAAAAAAGATTGACCAATATATAACCTTACTATTCTTTTCTAGCTTTATTTTTTTAAGTTGTGCTAGAATGACATTGTAAAAGTCTTCTCCAATATTAGACTCTTCATAAAACGAAGCAGCTATATAATACCCTAAAATAAATTCAAACTCTTCAAAAAAGATATCAGGAACATTAGAAATTGCATTTTGAATGGACTTTGAATTTTCTTTGTCTTTGAAATTTAAAAACCATTGTCTAGCTTCATTTAAATCATTCTCATTTAACTTTTTTATTTCAGGAAATTCATTAAAAATATATGCTCCAAACCAATTAAATCTCTTTACAGATTCTGCATAAAAGTTACCATCATTTCTTTCTTTGATTGGATAAAAATCATTTAAAAGAATTTCTTTTATAAGATTTAAGTTGAATTCTGAAAAAGTAAGGTTATTTATGTTATTGTAGACTTCGTTTGAAAACTCTTTAGATATTGAATTGTTTATAGCGAGAGCAAAACAATTCATCAAACCTCTTCTTATAAACTTGAAAAACCTTATTTCATTAGTATAATCTAATTCGTCTGGAAAATCGAGAGTTTTGTCCTCATCATTACTTTCTCTATATTTTCTATCAGCTAAAACCAATAATCCTTTAGGTACTCGAAAGTGGTTAAGGAACAGGTTTTCTTCTTTTAATGGTATTTCAAATTTTAAAACAGCACCAGCAACAAGTACTATTAAATTAGCATATTCCGTAAAGGTTTCATTTTTAATATAGATAGCAATACTCCAATCTTTTTGAGCACGTTCAATACCTAATCGTGTTTTTGGCAGTACAATTATTTTATTAAAAACAAGGCTTTCAGCCTCTTTTAACGATATGTATATTTTTTGTTCCATAGCTTACTTATTTAAAACCAATCATCATTAACTTGAGTCGGTGTCGTATTGTTAAATAAATTAATATCGGACAATTCTGAAATGGTATCTGTTGTTTTAATAATGTATAAATTGGCATTTGTTCTAGTGATACTTACATATATTACATCTTTTAATCTGTTTTCTCTCTGTAATTTCTGAACCATACTGCTGCTTTTGTTAAACCCGAACAGGATAACATGTTCAAACTCTAATCCTTTGGCACTGTAACTTGAAATTAGTAATGGAACTGTAGATGTAAAATCATGCTCTCTTAAGTCTTGGTTTTTTGGATAATAGTTGAACTCTACAGACTGATTTGATAAATAAATGGATAAATCCTTTAGTAAGTCCTTATCTGGTGAAATCACGCCAATTCGTTGTCTCATGTTTTTTAAAGAATTTAAAATTTCTTTAATTTTAGGGTATTCTTGCGCTCTATCTACTTGAATTATCTGTGGTTGAGTTTGTGATAGCTTTGTTACTTTAGCCTCTAAATTGTCATTGGTTCTTGAAAATAGTGCTGCTATTTTGGCTATATTTTTATGGAATCTAAATATTTTGGTTAATCGTTCCATCAAACCTTGACCTACAATTTCATTTTTAGTCAATTTTGTTTCATAGATACCTTGATTAAAATCACCTAGAGAGGTTATTCTTTTAGATAATCGTTTTACGAGTAACCATTCTTTTGGGTTTAAGTCTTGTACTTCGTCAACTACTGTAACATCATAGCTTCTTCTTAAATTGCAACCCAGTAGTTTAGACAATAGAACGTCGTATTTTTCTTCGTACGAACCTCCGTTATGTGTAATGCCATTTTCTGTCGCTAAATTCCAAAAGAATTTATCTTTAGTAGCAATGGTAATATTATCAGAAATCTCCAATTCTCGCATTGCTGTTCTTAAATAACCAAATAAACTGTGGTTATACATTAAAAGCAGCGGTCTTATGGTTCCTTCTTCTACCATATCCCGTAATGTATATAGACTAATTAGGGTTTTTCCTGATCCTGGGGGACCTTCTACGAAAAGGTTTTGTTGTTCACGTGAAATTCTTCTAACAATTCCTTTTTGTTCTTCTGATAATCTATTATAAGGTATTAAAAACATATTGGTGTATTTTAAAATGGAAGGTTATTCATATCTAAATATTTGCCTTCATCTTCTTTTCTTCGTTTCGTTTTTGGGTCAATATATGCATAAGGTTCACCAACTTGACTAAAAATTTCTTTAAGTAATACGCGCTTGTCAAAATCTGAAAAACCGGCAGGGTTATTTTTATATTCTTGTGCTATTTTTTGCAGTTCTGAATCATCATTATTAACCTCCTTTTGCAATAGTGCTAATTTGCATCTAACAGTGGTGTCTTCTTTGATATGGTCGGGTTGATTATTTAAATAGTCTAAAGCCGCTTTTGCATCACTTTTCTCTAGTAAAACAGCATAGTTATGTCTCCACGCTGGTTCCGTTGGGTTTATTTCTATAGCTCGTTCTAATGCTTTTTTAGCTGCACCTAAACGCCCCAAACGCGAATTAAGGATGTAAATCATATTCCACACCCAACTGTCCTGATCATCAAACCTTTTAATATAAACTTCAGCATTTTCAAGAGCTCCTAAATAATTTTTGGCTTTATAATGTTTATCAATAAGTGTTTTTAATAAACGTTTTTCTTCCGAAGTGTTTTTTGCTTGTTTGGCTTTGTTAAGATTAGACTGTGCTTGGAACACTTCTAATTGTTCCTCGGTTAATTTGCCAATAGCATACGGATTATCAAACTCTGCATCCCCAACAATCTCATTATCAACAAGTACCTGCATCTTAAATACTTTGTCTGTGGTTATTTCTGCTTTTATTTTTACTATAGTGTCTATATCATAGAATTTATTTAAAGCACAGCGAATTTCTCCAATAGGGAAATCTGCTCCGTTGATACATACTGGAACAATAATTTCAGAAATCATATTAGATTGTAATTTAAAATCTGGGATTTCTACTTTTTGAGGTAAGGATTGCCCGCGTTCTATAATGGGATAAAAACGATTTCCTTTTAATCGTACCCCTAAATTGTCACTGGTAATAGGACTAATTAATGAAACTCCATATTGATTTACAAAATACGAATAAACCGCAGCTCCTTCGGCCACTAATTTATCTGGCTCTGGGAACACCAATAATTTGGCATTGGTTAATTTCTCTTGTGTTAATGCACCTAAAAGAGGATTGAATGAACTTCCACCCACTAACAATGCAAAATCTACCGCGTCTAGAGTCTCCTCTGCTTTTTCTATAATTTCAGAAATAGAGCTGCTAATTGTGGTAATGGTTTTATCAAAATATTTGAATGTGTAATTTTTTCCTCTAAAAAATTTAACGAATAATTCTTGAAATTTTTCAGCGGTTAATTTTAAATCTCCAAGATTGTATTCTTGGTTAGTAAGCGTAACTATATTATTATTTCTAGTTGTTTTAATCTCTGAAAGATCCAAGCCGTTAACATTACCTCTTCCAGCTTTTAAGCTCATTGCATTACAAATGCCTATCTTTAGGTCTTCAGCAATTACGGTTAGTTGCGGTAAAAGGGTGTTTCTAACCTCACCAATATCTAAACTGTCAAAATTAGGGATGACTTTAATCACTTGTGGTAAAAGATATTCTTCTGCAAGTAATAGATCTACATCTTGACCTCCCAAATCATTATATCTTGAAATGGCTACATTACTTATTGTAATGCCAGAATCACGTCTAAAATCTACATTTAACAAGGATAAATCTAATGTGCCACCACCAAAATCTATGACCAACACATTTTTATTCTTAACTTCATTAGCCCAACGTTCTTTTTCACTATCTACTAATCTATTAAAATAGCCAAGAAATGCCGCATTTGGTTCATCAATAAGCATAGTCTCATTAGTGTTGATTTTCGCCATTTCAGCTGCCTTTAAAGTGTCTTTTCGCTGATTAGCCTGAAAGGAAGCCGGCACAGTAATAATAGTGTTTTCCAATTCGTAATCACTTCCTGAATTATACATCTTACGCATATAATTCATAATACCACCTGCAATTTTAAATGGCATATCCAATTTCTCGTTTATTGCATTTGGATATAATGGGTGATGGTCTACACCCATTTCTACTTTCCAGTGGTAAAATATGTTCTTCTTATATACAAAATCCGGATGTCCTTTTAAATGATATAAATTGTTACCTACATAAGGTTTCCCATTGTAAAAAGCCACTATAGAAGCTAATTTTTCATCTTCAATAGTTTGGTCGTATTCAAATGGGCTGTATTGAGGAAACCTCACAAACTGAACAGGGATTTGGTTGGTTTTATTAAAATCTACATGAGCCGCATCTACTGTTGCCATGAGTGTATAGGTAGTACCCAAATCAATACCAATGTTTATTGGGTTTTTAGTTATTTGCTTTTGTTCTGCAACAGGGTAAATTTTAATTTTATTCATAAGTTGTAAATTCCTGTATAGTTGACCCACCCATTCCTGTTTAAATTGAGCATAGTAAAACAGGTTCTAAAAAGAGCAGTTTTGTGCTTATAAAAATATAAAATTTATCATTGT
>NZ_JBLXHU010000046.1:0-14044 GCF_048259285.1 Bizionia sp.
GGCAGATTTGGGAAGCCTGTCCAGAGCAAAGCGCAGGATCTTTATCAATGAAAAAAATGAACTTTATAAATAAGTGTTTTCACGCACACCTTAAAGCGTCATAAGAAGCAATGTGAGTAAAAAAGATAAGATGGATAAACTATAATATCTAAAATAGAAAATTATTATAATATTAGCTTTCTACCTATTATAAAACGTCAAAAATGCGGCTTGCTGTTTGTGAAGATTAAATGCATCCCGAACACGTCGTATGGCACGTGTTCTTATAGCTTCTTTATCGTCTGCGGAAAGCTCAATAACCTGTACCAATTGTTTGGCTAAAAGCTGGGGCTGTCGTTTAGGAACTACCCAGCCCGTTTCAGCATGCAACACGTTCTCTTGCAAACCTTCAGCATCACTAACCACACAAAGCAAACCCATTGCTTGAGCCTCTAATACGGCATTACAAAAACCTTCTTGAATACTGTATTGTATATAAATAGAGGCGTTTTCTAGTTGCCGCTTAACCGCTTCTTGGGGTAGTTTTCCCATAAATGAAATACAATCCAGTAAACCTAACTGATGTGCAGCAAAAACAAGACGCTCGCGTTCACTCCCAGCACCAATAATGGTATAATGAAAAGCAATACCCGCAGCCTTCAACAGCGCCAAGGCTTCCAGGGTGTATTCCAATCCTTTTTTCCAATGCAATCGTCCAACAGTAATTAACTGCAACACGGGATTAGCATTAGCCAATCCATGCCCTTTAAAAAACTGCGTATTAATAGCAGGTGTTATCACCTGAATATTACGAGGCAAAATAGTATAATCAACCAAAGTCTGTTTCATTTCTTCAGACAATACATGGTAACGCACGGCCTTTTTAAACAATAAATCATAACATCCCGGATGTTTCAAAGGCGACAAATACAAATCATAACCCCTAAAACTCACCGCCATTTTTGCGTCCATGGCTTGCGCCACATTTTCACGCGTAACAGCCAACATGCCAAATCCAAAATGAAGCCAATCCACATTCTGACTAAAAAAAAACTGATTCAAAATAAGTTGTCTAATATTAGCTTTTAAATGGATGCCATCGGCTTTATTTAAAGCAAACAATTTATAGCTTCTTCTAGGGTGCATAAAAAGTGACTGTACAAGCGCTATAAAACTATACCATATGCGCGTCAAAAGACCACCTCCAAAATGAGGAGCGGCTACCACCTGACATCCAAAATCATAGTCGGTCGGATCTAAATAATCAACAAATAAAACAACATCAAAACCCTTATCCTGTAACCCACTTATTTTATTTCTAAAAAAGGTTTCAGAATAGCGCGGCACCGTGGATAACACAAGACCAATACGTTTATTAAATGTCGTTCTTTCTCTCATATATAGTAAAAACCCATGGTTCTAAGTTTCATAATAGTTCCTATGTGCATTATAATATAGCAATTTTTCTATTTCAATGTCAACGCAACACCGCACAACTCACAACTCATCCCTACTCCCAACCTCAAAAATCAACACCTACCTGCCGTAGTCATTAGTCACTTTTAATTTTTCACTCTTCACTATTCACGCTTCACTTTTCACTATTCACGCTTCACTTTTCACTTTTCACTTTTAACTTTTCACTCTTCAAACAATCCATGATAAAGCCCAATCATCCCTTGAACCATCTGTTCCTCACGATGATTAGTTTTTATAACTTCCAAGCCGTGCTCACGAATGCGTACGGTTTCGGTCTCGCTCAAATTGGCAATCTCAATAATTTTGGCTGCCATGGCCTGGGAATCCCGTATAGGAACCAAAAAACCCGTCTCACCATCATGAACAACCTCATCCATACCGCCACAATCCGTGCTTAAAACCAAGGTGCCTAAAGCCATAGCTTCCAATACCACATTGGCAATTCCTTCCTTAATACTAGGTAACAGCAATAAATCGGCCTGTGCTATAAGTTCTTGAACTTGAGGATAGGGTAGTGGATTTAATAAAGTCACCTGTTTGGACAGATGCAAGTCGTGAACCTGATAAGCCAGTTCAATATCCTTAGCGCCTCCAATTATAGTATAATGAAAATCAAAACCTTGTGCTTGTAGTATTTTACAGGCATCTAATGCATAGCTATAGCCTTTTACCCAATGAGGCCGTCCTACGGAAATGATATCCAGTGGCTTATCAGGTAAACCCAAAGGCTCCGGTTTCTTGTCTATGCCTGTTTGAATTTCAGAAGCCGGTAATCCACTATATACAACAGTAATTTTGTTTTGGGCGGCACCATATTTTTGAGCTTCCAATCCAATAGCTCCAGATACCGCATGAAACCCATCAACTTTAGGAAAGTATGCCTGATACATAGCAGCTAAAGCGGCATCGGCTATCGGCGAATAATTAATATGGGCACCGCGCAGACTTAACACCAATTTCATACCAAAATCCTGAACCCAAATCCAATCCTTTAGGCCTTTGGCCCATTGCAAATGAAACACATCAGGCTGATACCATAGCACAGGATAATATTTGACTTTGGTATAAACATCAGTTTTCTGCTGCTGCTTTAAATAGGTATCCAACCGTTTTTTGTCACCACCTTTAAACAAGGTTAAGAGTATTCCATAACGCATCAAATGCCAAAACTTGGATAGCCTATTCAATCGGTATCCTACTACCCTAACACGAGACGAATAGCTTGGACGTTTACGTAAAATACCAAAAAGAATCACGGAGTGCCCAGCATGAGCCACACCTGAAATCAGACGCTCTATAAAGGTAGTACTCGGTATTTCTCCAGAGTAAATAGCTATTTTTAAGGGGGTTTTCAACAAGTCATATTTTAAAATCTAAAGGTAAAAATCTTTACGAAACCAAACCCAACTATTTCAATTTTTAACCACAGGCAATAAACCCTAACTATTTTTGGCTCCTCCCTTTAGTTAAAGGGAGGTGGCTAGATCGACCATAGGAGATCTAGACGGAGGGTTTGAAACATAAAAATCGATTAAACCTAAAAAGGAGTCCTGTGGAATATGTCAGCAATGGGACCATCTGCCGATTGAAGGAACCTTGCCTACCTACTAAAGAAAGAAACCATAAGCCCTAAAACCCCGCAAACATGTCCGCAAACCGCAAACTTACGGCCTGCCGACCCAATCGATTCACATGAAAATCATCATAAAAATACCGCGTATCCTTTAAAATATCAGAATGATTAATAACCGGAAACAAGGTAGTCCCCGTCGCCACAGCCAAGGTTTTATGAGGTGGTATATAAACCATTAAGGTCATGTCATATTTAGCACATAAATCCTGAATCTTTTTAAAATAGGGGTTTTTAAATTGGAGCGTTTTGGGGCGTCTAGAAACAATCAATTCCGAAACTTGAGTAGTAATAGGATAGCTGTAATTCCCATAAGCATCAAACCGATTGCGTTTTTGGGGTTCTACCAAACTAACCAACGATGGATAAAACAATTCCGCATTATAATAACCCACGCCAAGCATGGGGAACCACAAACTATTAGCGGCTAACCCAGCTGACCTGCCGGAAAAAGAGTCATAATAATCATAAACATAAGGGCGGGAAACATAAGGTAAAAAACGATAGTCATTCCCGCTTAACACATGGTCTATAACATCATAATCCAAGATACTGGCAGCTAATATACATACCGGCGTTTGCTTACCAGATGCAATAAAATGCTGAAGCATCAAATACTGACTAGATAAACTCGTATCATCCATAGATAAATTCAATCCATGCTTGCCTGAAACCGAATCAATGACCTGCGTATTAAGCGTTGTTAAACCCGTGCTAGAACCCAAAATAATATAATCAAATGCAGAGCTTTCTATTTGCCGCTCCAAAAATGAGGGCTTGTAAAACGACCCTTGACGTAATGCCCATAAACTACCATATGAGATAGCCGAAGAAACCCCTATAAATAGTAGTAAAATAAAACCAATACGTTGTAGAAAAATCCCCATTAAAATTGAAAATATATAAAGTCTACTGGATTCTTATAAACACCCATAAAAACAATTAATACCGCAATAAATATAACGTGAAAAGTAGACAATACCACCTCTTGTTTGTTTTTTTGCACGGTTCGAAACTCATAAAAAAGCAACACCAAAATGCCTAAAGCAGTAATAGCACTAAATAAAAGCGATTTGGAACTACTATAAAACAATTCTAACGATAGAGAATCAAATCGAACAAGATCTTCTAATAGCGTCCAAGCAATAGTCACGGTATCGGCTCTAAAAAAAATCCAAGCCAAACAAACAAATATAAAAGTAAGTAAAATACGAGGCGCTTCCCGAAGTCGCATGCGCGTACCATCTATATAATTCCGGTTTTTTCCACCAATTAGCAGTGGTAAAAACAAAAGGGCATGAATCCCACCCCAAATAATAAAGGTCCAATTGGCACCATGCCAAAAACCACTCACCAAAAACACAATAAACACATTCCGAATCTGGAACCACATCCGCCCTCTGGAACCGCCTAACGGAATATATAAATAATCCCGAAACCAAGTAGACAGAGAAATATGCCAACGCCTCCAAAATTCGGCGATATCCCTCGAAAAATAAGGAAATGAAAAGTTCGTCATTAAGTTGAACCCAAAAAGTCGCGCCACACCAATGGCAATATCAGAATAGCCTGAGAAATCACCATATATTTGAAAAGCAAATAAAACGGCTCCTAAAAACAGTTCTGCGGAACTATAGCCGCCAGAGCCATCAAAAATCTGATTCACAAAAAAGGCACAATTATCAGCCACTACCATTTTTTTAAATAAACCCCAAATAATAAGAGACACACCGCTTATGGCAAAGTCAGAATCAAAGACGCGTGGCTTGGAAAACTGGGGTAACAACTGCTTGGCGCGTTCAATTGGCCCCGCCACCAATTGCGGAAAAAAGGCCACGTACGTAGCAAATTGTACCATATTCTTGGTGGGCTCTAATTGCCTTCGGTACACATCAATGGTATAGCTCAAGGTTTGAAACGTATAAAAGCTAATCCCAACGGGTAAAATTATGGAGAGCGTTTCTACAGACAGGCTCACGCCTATACTGCCCCAAGCATCCACCCAACTGTCCACAAAAAAATTATAATATTTAAAAAACCCGAGCAGGCCTAAATTACAAATCAAACTAATCCCGAGTAATAGCTTCCGCTTTTGGGGTTTCTCCGCCTTTGCCAAACCCCGAGCCACCGTATAATCAACAAGCGTACTAAACACAATCAACCCTAAAAAACGCCAATCCCACCAAGCATAAAACACATAACTGGCTACTAACAATAACACATTCTGTGCAGACAACCAACGCTTAAATACAAACCAATACAGTATAAATACCAAGGGCAGAAAAATAGCGAAGTCTAGAGAATTGAATAGCATAGGTATCTATTTAGCGACGTGGGTATAAAGTCGATTTAAAAATAGTTAAAACGGTATTAATTTGAGCTATTTCATCTGCTGACAAAACCCGCTTCTTTAATTCAGAGGTCACCAACGCACTGTTTGGGTGTGTCTTGGATGAGGGTTGTTTATAATAGGTTTTCAAATTAGCAACGGGTTCCAAATTAAAACGGTCACATAAGTCATAGAATAAGTTCATGTCATGTGATAAATCCTCATACCGAACCACTTCCATATGTCCAGTGTAAGGCTCCAAAACTTCTAACGGTATCACATTTTCTAAACACCAACGCAATGCTAAAATTTCAACTGGAGACAGGGTTTTATAAGCCCTAATATCGTAACCAAAGTGCTCTTGTATGAGTTGTACCAGCCTGTCTTGAGATACAAAATGCGATAAATCATACAACCAAGGAAATTTCACTTGTTGTTGTGAGCGAATCACATCATAGGGATTTCTAATAATATGAATCACGGGAATACCAAACTGCTGGTATAAATAGACCGCAGATAAATTAAACCGAACAAACTTAATAATAAACTTTTTAGGAATAAAAGGCCACAAATGCCGTTTCCACTTCCGATTGCTATTTTGGGCAATCCAATCACAATCAACTCGGTTTTTAAATACACGCCGTAAATAAGCATAGGCTTCTGCCGAATCAGATGGTTCTTTGAACCACCGATCACATAATAAATAACCGTTTTTAGTACGTGTTTCCTGTTCAGGTTCAAACAACATGCGGTACCGGTATGGTTGCGCCAAAGTTTCGCTTAACCAACTCGTACCGCTTCGGGCACTCCCAACAACTATAATATGTTTATTAAATCGCCCCATCTTTCAACAAAGTTTTATAGAGTTCTTCATGAGCGGTTATAAAGGCTTCCATCGTAAAATGTGCTTGACAATACACCCGTAAATCCTGCCCTATTTTAAACTGCGCTTCAACATCCATACATTTAATAGTATTAATTTTTAAAGATAAAGCTTCTGGATTTCCAGCCTCAAACAAAAGGTGTTTAAAATCACTTAATACAAAATTTATTCCGGTAATATCCGAACCAAGCACCGGAATGCCCATACTCATGGCTTCTACCAATGCCATAGGCATCCCCTCCTTTCGGCCTTCATCCAAAGTAGGAATCACATATAAATCAGCAGACTTAATATACGGGCGTACATCCAACTGCTTTCCAAGAAACTGAACCTGGTTCTGCAGCCCTAAAGCTTGCCCTAAAGCCATCATGTCACGACCATAATCATTGTCGCAATCCCCTAATATACTTAAGCGTATAGTCGAATCTTGAAGTAAATGTATAGCTTCCATTAAAACCTGAATACCCTTTACAGGCACCAAATTAGCCACTGTTATAACATGAAATGCAGTGGCATCAACTGCAATAGGTTTTAAAACAGCATCAGGAGAATAATAATTGGTATCAATACCTAAAGGAATTAAAGCTTGTTGCTGTTTATTGGGAAAATAACCACGCATCTCATCATTAATAGTCACGATAAAATGAGCCAAATAACTTTTTATATGCCAATGTTTAGAATTAAAACCCATAGCTTTTTTGGTGTAAAGCCATTTAACACCAACAAAGCGCGCAGCTAAAGCTTCAGTCCAATCACTACTCCACTGCCAAGAATGAACAATATCATAATTTTGCGCTTTATAAAATTTAGAAATAGCCCATATCCGAGGCAGCAAACTAAAATAGGGTTTATAAGGCGTTTTAGTTTCAAAAATATGGATAGGAAGCCCCAAAGATGCCACCTCTTTAAAAAAAGCTCCAGCATCACTACCGCAGGCTATTTCAATATCAAATTTGGAACTATCCAAACCCCGAACCAAATCATAAACAACTTTACCACTGCCTGCCGTATTAAAATTAGATATGGTAAAAAGAATGCGTATTTTTTTAGTGCTCATCTAAACGTCTTATAATTTTTGCAGGATTGCCAGCTACAACACAATGGGAAGGCACATCCTTAACCACCACAGAACCGGCACCAATAGTAACCTGATCACCAATGGTGATAGCACCAATAATCACCACGTTGGCGCCCACAGAAACATCATTCCCAATAATAGGCAACTGGCTATTATCATTCCCCTTATTACCAACAGTTAAACCATTCCGAAATTGAAAATTACGCCCTATAGATTTCGCGTTAATAACCGTGGCAAACGGATGATAACACATCAAACCACCAGCAATCTCCGTACTCCTAAATAGTTTACAAGGCAAATCATTCATAAATAAATAACGCCAACGATAGCCGAGCTTATTAATCCGCCAGAAAAAAATATAGGCATAATCTGGGTAATAAATCATAGCATGGTAAAACTGCTTGTCAATAGTAGCATATTGCACTTGGCTCCCACGTACCTGCAAGGTGTGTTTAATATCGGCTTGAATAACAGCATTAGCTATCACATAACGGTTATAGAGGCGCCATAAAAGCAGCTTTTTAAAAGCGTGTGTTAGTAATTGGTTTGGTTTCAATGGTTCAATTTTTAGTTTAGAAGCTGCTTAACAGCATACGGTACAACATAGTACCCATATATTTTACGTAAAAATTCATAGGGCAATATAACCAATATGGATAAATATAAGCGAATAACCAACGGAATCTGAATGGCTTGCACATCAAAATATAACTGTTTTTTTAAATCCTGTCGCTTGTGCAATCCTTTAGTAAAAACCACTTGCCTCCCCATAGATTGAAACAACTGACTAAATAACAAACTTTTAAATCGCAATGGGGTGTCTTGCTCCAAATAAAAAGGCAGATGTTCTTTTACCAAGCGAGGCCAAACCATAAAGGCGCGTGGTGTTTTTCGTTTAGACTGCTCAATGGTAGAGTCTGCATGTTTATAATACAAATAGACATAGGTGTCTAAAAAAGCAACGCGTGAACTCATTCCCAATTTAATGTCCAAAGCAGTATCTTCATTATTCCGTATAGCTTCGTTATATAATCCTATTTTATCAAAAACTCTTTTTCGATACAAAAAGGCGGGTGGTCCAACCACAGTTTTTAAGCTAGAAAACCAATGCAAACCCCAATATGGAGGTTCTTTTCTTATAACCTTATGGGTTTCGTCATCAGGCTTACGGGTTTCTGAAATACCTTTATAGGACTTGACCATTTTTCCAAAAACGGCATCGGTTTTTGGATAGGCTTCTAAAACAGCAATCAGTTTTTGTAATGCACCTGGATAGATTTCATCGTCCACATCAAATATATAAATATAATCCCCTTGTGCATGTTTTATGCCTGTATTTCGAGCAGCAGCAGCACCTTGCTTACTTTCAGCTAGAAGAGAAACTCGAGAGTCCAATTGCACCATTTTTCTTATGTATTCAACAGACGGATCCTGGGAGTTATTATCCACATAAATAAGTTCAAAATCTTGTATTTGCTGACTCAAGATAGAATGGTAGGATTTTTCTATAAAATCAGCACCATTATAAACAGGTATAACAACGGATAGCTTCATAGAGATGTCTGATTTTGTTTATGCCATAAAGACAAGGTCAGCAACATACTTAAGGGATGCGCATAATGAACCGGATCCGTTGTTAAAAAATGCTGATAGGTGTCTTGAACTAGAGATTCGGGAATAAAGCTATGAAAATCTGGATTAAAAATTCGGCTTTGTAAAGCCTGGTCATTTTCAGCGCCCATAAACTGCAATTCCCAATTTCGCTGTACATAGGGTTTCCCTATAAAGGCTTGTCCTTCACGCTGCAATTTATTCCAAACCCGGTACGGCAAATTATAAGGGGCTTTATTATATAAATAGGTGTTTAAGCTAAAAGGTTTATGGTCTTGCCAGGTTATACGAGCAAGCTCTCTATCTTGTTGTAAATGGGCTATTTGCAAGCGTCTATCAGCCAAATAGGCTTCGGGAACTGTACAAATATAGTCACACATCCGGTTATCATAATAGGGCAAGGTAATGGGATGTGCGGCCGCAAATACGCTTAAATTAGTCGTCGTCCAACGGTGCGCCCACTGACTCGTTTTAAAAGCGCGAACTTTGGCACTCACGTTATCTATGGCAATAGCAGATAAATCGGTTTCTATCCGGCCCATGAGGTAGGAAGTAAAGTCGCCTGCCAAGCCCCAATATTGCCATAACTGCTGGGCGAGTTCCATACCTTTAGGCTTTACCATTTTCTTAAAAAGTAAAGGTATAATATCAGCTTCGGTCGTTTGTTCCGGAGCGCCACGATCAAACAACACATCACCCCAATGCCCCAATGAAAAAACACCGTCCATAGCTTTTAATTGTGGTAAAACGGCCATTTGCCTTGGATGCGTAAACTCGGAATAACAAGCATTTATTTGAGCCAAGTCATCAATGCAATCCCATAAATACCCAGGTTGAATAATATAGGGACTAAAGCGAAACCCACAAACCTGCGCAATGTCTTTACTAATCTCATGCTCTGCAAAACCGCCTTGAAAACTATAACTATACCCATGCACAGGGTTAGGCAAATCTTTTAGAATCAGTGCTTGACTCCTACTATCTAAACCACCAGACAGTGGCAAAATAACGGGATTATCACCCACCTGTTCTTTCGTTATGGTAGTAAGTAATTGAATGTACTCCTCTAAAGTATCTTCAAAGGTGATGGCGCGTGGCGTGTAATGCCAACGAAACCAGGGTTTACTGTTGACTAAAAAACCTTCATCGTCTATGCTGTGGTTATGGCCTGGAAGCAAACAGACTTCGTCCTTCCAATAGGTATCACCTCCCATAAAAAACCCCGTAGCCATAAAAACACAAATGGCCTCCAAATCGAGTTCGTGAGGCTGATTAGCAATTTTAGCAAACTGTTGTTTACTAGGGAGTATGGGTGTTTTTATAGTCATGCGTTGAATATAGGACGAATATAATAAAAAAGACGTTTGGCATTCAGAGCAAAGCGAAGAATCTCAAAAATAGAGAAACTTTAGTCCCACCTTTCCTTGCATACCAAGCATATCATTCGTTATCATCCACTGGTCAATTGTCACTTGTCATTATTCATAATTAAGTTTCCACTTGTCACTTGTCACTTGTCACTTTCCACTTTTCACTTTTCACTTTTCACTTTTCACTTTCCACTTTCCACTTTTCACTTATCACTTTCCACTTTTCACTTATCACTTTCCACTTTTAACTTTTCACTTATCACTTATCACTTTTCACTTTTAACTTATCACTTTTAACTTTTCACTTATCACTTATCACTTTTCACTTTTAACTTATCACTTTCCACTTTTAACTTCCCTCTATAATCCCATGAGCCATCCACCATTTCTGCCAAGCATAAATATGCCAAACCCCCCAGGCATTATCATGTTTACCATCAAAAAAATCCTGAACATAAGCTTGTAAAACCGATACCTCTATAACCTCTTTACCATAAAAAGGCGTATCAAAAACAGCATGCATAACATCTGCTTGTAACGCCGTATGCAACCAGGCTTTTAAAGGCACGGTAAAACCCATTTTCTTTTGGTTTATTAAGGATTCTGGCACTTCTTCGGCTAGTAACCTTTTTAAATCGTGCTTTAAATCGTGTTTTGTTTTTAATGCACCACGCTGCCGCCAGGCCCAGTCAATACTCGCTTTATCTAAAAAGGGGACACGCACTTCCAGACTATGAGCCATACTCGCCCGATCTACTTTTACCAAAACACGTTGCATATGTGCATAAAACTCATTCCAACGGAGTTGATGCAGCACAGCGGGTGTATCAGAATTTGTAAACGCATACAAATCTGTCATGGATGGTGAAAAGGCGGTATCTGGAAAAGCGCCATCCAAAGTAGCGGCTGGTAACTTTAAATGCTTATTGGTTACAAAGGCATTAAAATTTTTAAAATAAGGCGCCCACGTTTTGGTTATCCCGAGCGCATTAGTGAGTTGAGCTAATGGCTTCCTAATAACATAAGGCATTTTAAACCACCAGCGTTTGCGTATAACATCCAACATCCTAGGATACCCAAAAAACAGTTCATCACCACCATCACCAGATAACATAACGGTATGTTTCTTTTTGGCTTCTTTTGAAATAACATAAGTGGGAATGCTAGAATAATCTCCAAAAGGTTCTGAAAAGGCTTTAAAATGTGCATCTATTTCTAACAATAAATCCAATTCTTTAACAGAAACAATATGCTGTGTAATATCCAAATGGGCCGCATAGCCCTTGGCTATCTCACTTTCGTTAAGCGCCGGGTTATCAACAGCCAAAGTAAAAGCTTCAATATCAGAAATGTGCTTTTTGGCATACGCACTAATCAACGGACTATCAATACCACCACTTAAAAAAGTAGCAATAGGCACATCACTAACTAACTGTTTAGAAACAGCTGTTTGTAAGATAGGGGACAAACCGGTGTCCTTCAAATTAGGACCCTGTCTTTTTTTAAAAGTAACAAGCCTTTTATGTATAACCTCTCCAGCCCTATTCACTTGTATTAAATCACCAGGATTAACCTGAAAAATACCGCTATAAATAGTGTTAGGGGCTTGCATATAACCAAAACCAAAATAGTCTTTTACAATCTCTGGCTTTAATTCCAAAGAATCACAAAACCAAGCATGTTTAAAAACCTGATCAAATTGCGATGCCATAACAACACCTTCATTTGCCACCCCATAAAACAAAGGCTTAATACCTGCAAAATCACGGGTCAGATACAAACAGTCTGTTTCCGTATCAATAATGGCAATGGCAAACATCCCATTCAGTAACGGTATAGTAGCTGCTACGCCTAATACATCTAATAAATGAATCAAGACCTCTGTGTCCGAAGTAGAATGTAAATCAGTTAGTGCATAGGTTGCAGCAAGATCTTGATAGTTATAAAGCTCACCATTAAACACCACCTGATAACGCCCACTCGGACTTTCCTTCGGCTGATTCCCCTGTGCCGAAACATCTAAAATAGCCAACCGATTAAATCCCAACTGGAACCCAGAACCTCTTGTGGTACACGAAGCGTCAGGCCCACGATGTTGGGATAAGGCCAAAAGGGCTTCAAAGGATGCCAACTCCGTTAAGGAGTTATGTTGAAAGGTAAATTCGCCTAGAAATCCGCACATATTTTATTGCTTTTCAAAAACACCTATAATGGCTGATGAGAAATACTTTGATGGACACTTTTCTAATCGTTCATTTGCAAAGTATTTGAAAATCAAGCGATGTCCTTTATAAATTAGCTTTTGCATCAAGTTACTCTTTTGATGAACACCCAATGGAAAACCACCATAATAATCTAAATGTAAAATAGCTAGATTGTGACGTGTGGCAAAATTTTTAAAAACTTCAAGTTTCATGCATTTTAAATTATGCACCTTGAGGTTTTTATAATCTACCAAATACTTATAAAACTTGACATAGCCTCTCATGTTGGGTATCATGACCATTAAACGTCCTTGATCGGCCATATAGTCCACATGCAAATCTAAAATAGCATCGTAATTTTCAAAATGCTCAATAAAACCGTTAGACATCACATAATCGTATGTAATTTGCGGTTTATATGTTGTAAAATCCTCTTGAATAATATGATAATCGGGAACGTCCATAACTTTAAAAGAACCTTCTATTTGTGTCAAATCCGAATTATAATCCAAACAGGTTGGTTTAAGTTTATACCTATTGGCTAAATAAGCTAGATATCGTCCTGGGAACCCCCCTATTTCTATTAGACTTTTAGCATCGGATTGGTTCTTTATAAACATATCCCAGATGGGATTATAATAAGAACAAACGGTTTTAATATGCTGCTTATTAGCGTGACTATGCTCATAGTAAGTTTCCCAATATTTCTGTGTTGTAAGCTTATCTGCCATTAACTAAATTTATAAATTAATATTATACTTACCTTTTAAATACGTCATATTTTAAGAAAAAATAAACCAACTGCATACCATGTCGCATTGAATTAGACATCACCTGATAAAACAAATACCACTTACTTTTAATACCTGGACAATGATTTTTTAGTATCTGCCCATACCGTTTCCAAGACACTTTTGCTATTAACTGCCTATCAGCCTTTGTAAAACGGTTTTCTCCCCATGCCAAAAGCGCTATAGTTAATCTGCGATACAGCACATATTGTTCAAAAGGAGCGTTAGTAACAATCAAGGAGGTATTTGAATTGTGTTTCCGGACACAGGCCAACACATCAGGCAAGGCATAAAAAGGATAGTAATAAGCCACACGTCGCCAATATTCCCAGTCCTCGGAAAGCGTAAAATTGGTATTAAACAAACCCACTTTATCAATCACACTACGCCTTATAACCGGCGTTATCATTGAAAGCCTATTTTTAAATAGCAAGTCTTCAAACACATAACCATGGTTCCCTGTTTGGGTAATAACACGTCCCGTACGAACACCATCAGCATTAACAAACTCAATATTACCAGTAACCAAGCCAACCTCCGGATGGGATTTAAAAATAGGTATTTGTTTTTCTAGTTTCTCGGGTAACCAAAAATCATCATCATCACAAAAAGCTATATAGTCACCCTTACTTTTAGCAATACCAAAATTCCGAGCACCATTTACGCCTTTAGGATAATCCTTAGACCGTT
>NZ_JBLXHU010000047.1:0-13210 GCF_048259285.1 Bizionia sp.
ATCACCAATCATTGCCATCGTTTCGGTATGAGGACTTAAAGGCTTCTTTTTTGATTGTTCAACTTTTTCAGTTGAAACATTATGATTGTGCTTTTGTTCTTCAGAAGTTGTCTTTTCGTTTTTGCAACTCACTATTAGAAGTGCTATTGCAATTAATAAGGTTAGTTTTTTCATTATGTCGTTTTTGTCTTAAGGTTTCCTTTTAATAATTGTGCATTTATAGCACAGATTATAGTACTGATACTCATTAGTGCAGCTCCAAATGCTGGGCTTATCATAAGTCCAGGAATGAACCCCGTTGCTAAGGGCAAAGCCACAATATTGTAACCTGTTGCCCAAACCAGATTCTGAACCATTTTGCGATAGGTGGCCTTACCAAATAATATCAAGTTGGCAATGTCTTTTGGGTTGCTGTCCACTAGTACTATATCCGCAGTTTCGGCCGCTACATCTGTTCCTGAACCAATGGCAATACCTACATCTGCCTGTGCTAAAGCAGGTGCATCGTTTACACCGTCACCTGTCATTGCCACAAATTCGTCCATTGCTTGCAATTCTATTATTTTGTCTTGTTTCTGGTCTGGTAATACTTCAGCCATATAATCATCAAGTCCTAATTTATCAGCTACATCTTTTGCTACTCTCTCATTATCGCCAGTAAGTAAAGACACTTTTATATTGTTTTTTTGGAGGATTTTGATAGCTTCATAAGAACTCTCCCTGATTTCATCTGCGAAGGTTACAAAGCCTATCACTTCATCATCTACTATGGTAAAGATTTTGGTTTCAATGCCCTCGTATTTATCTTCAGCAACACTCTTGTTCAATTGTTCCATTAGCACATAACCACCTGCCTGTACTTTCTTCCCATTGACCGTTCCACTAACACCAACGCCTGCGTTGTACTTGAAATCGGTTACAGAAGGAATCTTAATATTTTCTTCTTTTGCCTTTCTTCTTAAACCTTTGGAAATATGATGTTCGGAAGGGCTTTCAACAGCCGTCGCATACTTTAAGAGTTCTGTTTTATCGTAGTCAGATGATAATGGAACAATACGTACTACTTCGTGTGAACCCTTGGTAAGTGTTCCAGTTTTGTCGAATACTATGGTCGATATTTTGCGAGATGCTTCAAAAGCTGTTCTATTACGAATCAATAATCCATTTTTTGCCGAAATACTAGTAGATATAGCAGCTACTAGAGGTACAGCCAGACCTAAAGCGTGTGGACAACAGATAACCATAACAGTTACCATACGTTCTAAGGCAAATGATACTGTTTCTCCTAAAGCCAACCACGTAAAGAATGTACCAAAACCTAATACTAATGCAATTACAGTAAGCCATTTTGCAGCTACGTCTGCTAAACGTTGTGTTTTAGACTTTTGCTTTTGAGCCGTCTGAACCATATTTATCACTTTGGATAAATAGGTTTCCTCTCCAATACCTTTTACTTTTACTTTAATGACCCCATTGCCATTAATAGCACCACCAATTACTTCTTCATCAACACTTTTGCTTACAGGCTTACTTTCACCAGTAAGCATACTTTCATTAAGGTCACTTTTTCCGTCTACAATTATTCCATCAGCTGGTACTTTTTCTCCTGGTTTGATAAGGATGATATCTCCTTCGTTTAGTTCGCTTATTTTTACTTTTCGAGTTTGGCTACCATCTACCAAATTAGCTTCATTAGGCATTAATGCTGCCAATGCTTCTAAGGCTTTACTTGCACCCAAAATAGAACGCATTTCTAGCCAATGACCAATTAGCATTACGTCAATAAGTGTTGCTAATTCCCAAAAAAAAGTTTTGCCCTCGAACCCAAAAATGACCGCAACACTATAAAAATATGCTGCCGAAATTGCTACGGCAATAAGTGTCATCATTCCTGCTGACTTCTTCTTTAACTCACTCACCAAACCTTTTAAAAATGGCCATCCACCGTAGAAGTAAACAATACTCGATAAAGCGAACAGTACATAATTACTGCCTGTGAAATTCCAGTCCACTCCTAACCAATTCTGTATCATTGGCGATAATAGAAGAATCGGTATCGTCAAAATTGTGGACACCCAAAATCTTCGCTTAAAATCTTCTATCATCATTTTGTGATGGTCGTGTCCCATTTCTCCGTGAGCAGGATTATGACCAGAATGGTCCATTTTACTATGGTCCATTTCTACTTTCTCCTTGGAATGGTTTTCGTGGTTATGGTGTTCGTGATGTTCCATTTTAATTGTTTTTAATGCTGTTCAATATAAAATTCACTCGTTTCAATGGTGGTAATACAGGGACGTGTACTACTGGAAACGGTAATGATTCATACACTTCAGTTATAAGATTGTGTATTTGATTTTGGTCGTTTTCACTTTCCAATCGAGCATAGTCGTTGATTAAAGGCAGTTTGTCTAGAACAAAAACCTTTTTGTAATTCACTTTACGCATTGCTTCTTTTAAAATTTCGTCAACTTCTAATTTTAAAAACCGATAGTACGCCAATGCATCAGGGATTGCCCTGTCCAAAAAAACTAAATCTTTAGGGTTTATCGATGCTTCCTGCTCGATTTGCATATCTAAAACACCAAGTTGAAACTCTCGTTTATTGCTTCGCAATTCTTCAACAGTCTGTCCCTTTACACGCATTGTATCTATATAATGCCTTGCGTGTTCAATGGTGGTTTCATATCCTCGTTCGGCAAGCATATTGATAGTGGTAGTTTTGCCAGTACTTGGACCGCCAGTAATAACACACCAATTTGTTTTTATGATTTTATTGCTTTTCATTTTGTTTTAATGGTTACATAATTCATTAGCTTCTTTAAGAATGTTTTTCTTTTTGGATGATGCCATACCCAAATCATCCAATAGTTTTGGATTATCGCAAACCTCTCTACAAAGCACAATGCCTTTGTTTAGTATCTTTTGTTTTTCCTGCTTACTTAAGGAAGGTAAAGCCGTAATCGGGTACAATCTTGAACCATCAATTTTACTTTTAAGGCTGTTTTTTTCGGGATAATCCCAACTTACTAATCCAAGCCCTGAACATTCGCCAAATTGTATAGCATCGGTTGAGAACCTTGTATTGGTATAAACCCAGCCTTTATGAAATTTTAGTGAATGGTCATTTTGCTTTAACCATTGAGTTTCTAAATCCTTAAACCTGGACTGTATGTAAAGAGGTATTTTTACATTGCAATTTCTACCTTGGTCGCTATGGAACTTACATTCCACTAAATAATGTTCGTTAGCTTTCAAAGCAGCTACATCTACTTCGTGGGTTACACAATGACCTTGCATAACGACACCTACATCTGTATTGAAGCCTTCATATTCGAGGATTTTACCAATATATTTCTCAAAAGGATAGCCAGTTGGACCAAATTCCATAATGGCTTTTTTGAGTTTGTATCTAGCAGAACCTGATTTTGATTTGCGTTTCAACATCTTATAAGCTATTTCATAAATCCGTTTGGTTGTCATTCCTTCAGTTAATTGCTCCTGAACTTCTTGGGCGATTTCTTGCACAAGTTTTTCACTTGCTTTGGAATGCCTTAAAGAGCGTTTTAGCTTTTCGATATTGAATGCTTGAACCTCGCCTGAATACTTTATGATATTGATTGCTTTTTCCATTTTAAAGATGTACTGTCATTACAGGTTTTTTTGAATGATTAGTAACACTCTCAGCAATACTCTTTGAAAAGACACTTGCAAATCCTTTTCTACTATGGGTATACATTGCTATTAAATCCACATTATTTGAACCTTCAAATTTTTCAATACCACCTAATACGGTAGATTCATTATAGACGTGCATTGCATAGTTTTCCAATTTTGGGAAGTGCGTTAAAAACTCTTTGATGGGTTGCAATCCATTTTCAACACTATTAAAATCTGATGTGGTGTTAATGTTCAACAAATGGATTTTGGCATTACACTTTTTGGCTATGCTTTTTAACTCAATAAAGGCATTGGATATATCTTCCTTAAAATCAGACACAAATACGATATCCTTAAAAGGAAAGGCTACTGTATCTTCTTTTACAACCAAAATTGGTACTCTTGCTTTCCGAATGATTTTTTGGGCATTGCTTCCTAACAATTTCTTTAAAAACCCATTTTGTATGCCTTTACTTCCGGTAATAATGAAATCGTGATTAAAGTTGTGAGAATGGGCTACAATTGCATCTTCGTCAGTAATAAATTCTAAAAACGTCCTTGACTTTAAACCTTTACCTTCAGCTTCTTTGTCCAAAGCCCTCAATTTACTTTTAGCTATGCCAATTGCTGCAAGGGTATCAGGGTAGTTTTGCTCCTGGGTCTTGGTTAATTTTGTCCAGTTAACTACTGTACTTATTTGATGCAAAAAATGGATTTCTGCATTAAAAAGTGCCGCCATTTCTATAGCCAATTCTGCTGCTTTATTGCAGTTATCTGAAAAATCCGTGGGTACTAATATATTTTTCATCTTATTTCTTTATTTGCCAATTATAAAGCGATGCAATACAGGCACCGATTAACCAACCCAAAATGAACGTTTGAACAATTCCTAGACAAGCTTCCCAAAGTGGAATATCCATCCTAATTACAGTCGATACATCCAGTCCGTGCAGTAGGCTATTGAAGAATTTTACAGACCCTTCACGGCCAACCGTAAACATTACCACCATACAACCCAAATAGAGCAATGCTCCAGTTAGGCCTGTGGCCAATCCTAATTTTTTGATGTTGATTGTTTTCATAATTGTGGTTTATTGTTGTTTTCTTTATCGTGATTATGCTTGTGATGCGGCATTAACAGATGACATCCGAACATTAGAATTATAAAAATGAACAAGGAAACGTTTTCGCCCATTCCTATACTTGGTGCAATAAAAATGAGTAGCAACGGAAGTACACAACCTAATATCATCCAAAGTGTATGTGATTTCATCTTTTATATAATTTGGGTTAACATTACAATCGCCATCACAATCATAATGGCATTTTCTATAAATGTGGCTTCAGTCATTGGCAATTTTAGCGCCGTTCCGAGACAAGCACAACGAATTGATTTTTTATCCAGAAGCGTTTTAGTAACACCAATCGTTGTAATACTTAATATTATAAGTGTGGCTATAAGAGCAATTTCAATTTCAAAACGCATTAAGAACATCAGCCCGAGAACAGTTTCGATGAATGGATATATCCAGCCATATATTGAAACCCGTTTTGCCAATGGGTCATACATTCTGAAGGATTCTGGGAAATTCTTTAAATCGAGCATCTTGAAGAAACTGAACACTATGAAAAACAAACCCATAAAATCCAGCATTACGGCATTACCATCCCAATTCTTATAATGCAACAAAATACTCGCAGTTGCAATGTAAAAAAGGATGAGCAACAAGGGCTGTAATTGTTGCAGTTTTGATTTTTGCTCAGTGGCATCCAAGGATTGGGATGTCATCTGAAAAACGTTTTTGTTATCCTTTTCTGAAAGAGTATATTTTTCAGGTAACGCTTTTTTAAGGGCTTCCGTAGCAACGTGGCTACTCATTGTAACTTCAGCTTCGGCTTTTTCAAGGTTAACAGAAACGTTGGTAACGTTGTCCACATTACCCAAATATTTTTCTACGGATGCTTTACAGCCTCCGCAGGTCATTCCTGTTATGTTATATGTATGTGTCATTGTTCATTTTTTTTAATGATTATTACACAAAATTAATTTCTGCAACGCACCTTCATTTGTACAATTCTGGATAATCCTTACACAATTTGGTCTATGGATTTTCTGTTCCATTTTTGTAGATTTTTAAATGTCGTCATTGACATTCCTGTTACATTTTTAAACTGTCTTGCCAAATGGCTACTATTATTGTAATTCAAGCTGTAGGCTATTTCAGAAAAATTTAATTGCCTCAACTGTATCAGTTCTTTTACCTTTTCAATCTTTAAATTGATTTCATATTTTTCAATCGTTACACCTTCAGTTTTGCTGAACAGTTTGCTTAAAGCCGAATAAGAATTATTAAACCTTTTGGTCAAAAAAGATGAAAGGTTTGCATTGTCCTGATTTTCGATTTTTTTTATGAGCGCAATTTTTATTTCCTCTATCAATATTTCTGTTTCATCCTTTATGATTTCAAAACCGTGTTTGCTCAGCACTTTTTCTAATTCTAATGTTTGGATGCCTGTCTTTTTGTTTAGAACAATTTGTCCAAGCTCAACCGTTTTTATGTCACAACCCAATGCTTCCAACTCCCGTAATACAGTTGATTTGCATCTGTCACATACCATATTCTTTATGTTAAGGGTTTGTTTCATAATACTTTTTATAGTGCCTGAAATGGGAAGGGCTATTAACCAACCAGTATTTCCTTCCCATATCAGGGCTTTATTTTAATTTTTCTTTTAGGTTCTTCATATAATCAATAATCAAGGTCTTTTCAGAATTGGACAACTTAGCATCCTTGTGAATCAAGGTGTAAGATGCTAGTGGCATCTCATCATCTTTAACCTGACTAATTATTGACTTTAGTTTGCTGTTTTTTCTTCGGTTGGAATACGCATCCCATTCATTGAAATTCAATTCTTCCTTTCCTTCATTAATATGGTCTTCTAAAAACCAAGCAACAGGTTGTACCTTATTATACCAAGGGTATTCTGTGTTATTACTATGACAATCATAGCAGGACTCTTGTAATAGTGCGCTTATGCTTTCTTGGGTGTTGTTTACCAACAAGAAGTCAGTTTTTGGCACAGTATCACTTTGATTGAGGTCTGTGGGCACAAACTGAATACCCACAAATCCAGCCAATAAAATCAGTGCTATGATTTTTACAATTTTCATTTAGTTAATTTCTCGCTGTACTTTACCACATTTCAACATCTGGCTTCCATAATATGGGTTGCGTACTTCTTCCTTTGTACTCAACCAAGCTGTACCGCCATCATACATTGGGCAAAATTGTTCGTATATTTTCACTTGTGTTCCCGTGATAGCTATCATATCAGTAACATCCTTGCTCAAAACTTTAAAATGCTCGCGTTGGTGTTTAATATCACTTTCACTGATATGTTCCGCGTGCTCGATAGCATCTTCCATAATGTCCTTTAATTCTGATTGCTGGGCATCCGTATATTTTGAAATGTCAAGCTTTCCTAATGATGTTGCGAGGGTTGCACCCAATTCTTTAGCTTTGGCATTATCATCTGCCACCAAGGCATCCTTTAAGTTGAAATAGTCATTTAATATTGTTTGAGAATTTCCATCTCCGTTCATTGCCATTTCCTTTTTATCCACATCGTGGTGACCATCGGAATTATCGTGGTTCATTTTTGAATGGTCTTCCTCAGTACTCATTTCAGAATTGGTACTGTTTTCTGTTTTCGCATCTTTACAAGACATAGCCGATATGCTTATAAATGCCATTACCATAATTGTTGTTAATCTTACTTTTTTCATTGTTATTAATTTTAAATTATACTTGTTTTTAGTTACTTAAGTAATTGATTATTGTTGTTTGAACATAGAAGGTTTTCACCGATTCTATTTGGTTCATTTGGAACTTTAATTGTAGTTCCTGAATGTCCAGAACATCGTTAAAATCAATTGTTCCAGTTTCATAGCTTTTGATTAAAATTTCTTCAGCATCATTGGCTTGCTCCAAATTCTTCAATTGAGTCTCATTGCTTATTCTTGCTGAGATTCTATCGTTTACGGCTTTATCTAATACAGTTTCCAATTTGTTCAATCGTTCTTGTTTCTGTGCAGTTATTTCCTGCTGTTTAAACTCATTCTGCTTGGTTTGAGATTTGTATTTTTTGTTGAAAATTGGAATTGATACTGATACCATTGGCATTACAATGTCTTTTCCGTTATCACTAAAATTCATATTAGGTCGCTTGTCAACGTTGACATAATCCAAACCAAAACCAATCATAGGAAGGCTTTCTTTTTGATTCAATAATTCTGACTGCTCAACAGATTGGTAGAGTTTGTCATATTTTATCAATTCTGGATGCAGGGATAAGTTTTCTGTATTTATCAAAGTGGTTTCAGAAGGAATGGTTAATTCTTGAACTACATTCACAGCAATATCCTTATCACGGTTCAAAAGTTTATTGAGAGCCGTTTGTTCTGCCAAATATTGTTGAGCTAATACTTCCTTTAATTGTTCCAACTCATTTTGACGCATTTGTAATCGCAATACGTCCACAGCTGAAGCTTTGCCAACTTCTACAGAAGTCAATGCCAAAGTCTCATAGGTTTCGAGCAATTCAATATTTTGCACTAATACCTTTTGCTTTGCTTTGTTCGCATACAAATTGTAGTAGGATTGCGATACGGTAGCGATTAATTTTCTTTTGGCAATAACAATGTCCTCATATTTGGCATCGGCCAATGAGTTCACATAGTTTTCCCTAGCAGTTATCGAACCAAACCAGGGTAACATTTGTTTTGCTGATACTTTAAAGCGTTGAGCCCCTGTTCTTGTCTCCGGTTCACTAACAAAGTATCCAACTCCAAATTCAGTATTTGGAATCGTGTTTACTTCATTTACTTTTTCAGAAACAATACTATATTGCAATTCAAATTTTTGAATTTCGGGACTGTTTTTCAATGCCTCCTCAATGAGAGTTTCCAATTGTTGGGCATTTGAAAAACCAAATGTTAAAAGCCCAATCGCTATTAAAATTATTTTCTTCATTTCGCTATTTTTTTAAGTTGTACTTCTTGTTTCCAACTATATAGAACAGGAACAACAAATAATGTGATTAGAGCGATGACCATACCTCCAAAACTTGGTATTGCCATAGGAATCATAATATCACTTCCTCGACCAGTTGATGTTAAAATTGGCAATAATGCCAATATGGTGGTAGCTGTGGTCATCAGGCAAGGACGAATACGTTTTTCTCCAGCTTCAACAACAGATGCTCTTATTTCCTGTTTTGTTTCAGGTGTATTTCTATCAAAGGTTTGGGTTAAATAGGTTGCCATAACCACACCATCATCTGTTGCTATACCAAATAAGGCGATGAAACCAACCCAAACAGCAACACTTAAATTAATCGTATGCATTTGAAATAGGTCTCGTAAATTCTCTCCGAAAAAATTGAAGTTTAAAAACCAATCTTGTCCATACAACCAAATCATTACAAAACCTCCTGCAAACGCTACGGCAATTCCTGTAAAAACCATTAATGAAGTGGCTACCGAACGGAACTGGAAATATAAAATCAAGAAGATAATGAGTAAGGCTAAAGGTACTACCACGGATAATGTTGCCTCTGCCCGTAATTGATTTTCATACGTACCCGTGAATTGGTAATTAATACCTTTAGGTACAATTAATTCCCCAGAATCTATCTTTTCTTGAATTAGAGCTTGGGCATTTTCAACCACATTAACTTCTGCAAAACCATCTAATTTGTCGAACAGTACGTAGCCCACTAAAAAGGTGTCTTCACTTTTTATGACTTGCGGACCTTGTTCGTATCGAATGGATGCCAATTCGCTCAATGGAACGGGGCTTCCTTTTTCGACAGGTACGTAAATTTGTTTTAAATCGTTCGGGTTGGCTCGCAATTCTCTTGGGTAGCGTACACGAACTCCATATCGTTCACGACCTTCAACCGTTTGCGTTAACACCATTCCGCCTACAGCAACTTTCAGCACATTTTGAACATCATCTATAGATATACCATAACGAGCCAGTTTTTCCCTATGTATATCAATTAATAAATAAGGTTTTCCAACTATCCTGTCTGCAAAAACAGCTTCGACTTTAACGCCTTCAGCTTGCTTTAAAATATCTTCTAATTGAATTCCAAAAGCTTCAATTTGCTTTAAATCTTGCCCTTTTACTTTAATTCCCATAGGAGCACGCATTCCTGTTTGAAGCATTACCAATCGGGTTTCAATCGGTTGCAATTTAGGTGCTGAAGTTACACCTGGTAGCTTGGTTACTTTTACTATTTCTTTCCATATATCGTCAGGAGAATTTATTTCTGGTCGCCAGTTTCGGTAGAATTCGCCATTGCTATCTTCGATTAATTGTGAGCTGTCGAATGTACTGAAAGCAACGTTTTCAGAATTATTAGGATTTGCAATAAATCGTCCGTCCTTCAATTCAAATAATCCATCATCATTTACTTTATAGCGTTGACGATTTCCTTCTTCATTCAATGCATATTCTGGTTTGTACTGAATAACATTTTCATACATTGATAAAGGAGCAGGGTCTAAAGCTGATTCTGTTCTACCTGACTTACCAACAACGGTTTTGATTTCTGGAATACTGGCTACAGCCATATCCAACTGTTGTAAAATTCGTTTGTTTTCTTCAACTCCTGCGTGGGGCATAGAAGTTGGCATCAGTAGGAATGAACCCTCATTTAGTGATGGCATAAATTCTTTTCCTGTATTTTTCATAATGGAAAAACCAGCTACGACGATAAGGGTTGGAATAGATAGGAATAGTAATTTATTAGCTAAAGCCCATCTTAAGATTCGTGTGTAATAGTTTCTAAATACAGTGAATGCTCCTAATAACCCAAAACAAATAAGTCCAACAAAAATGAGATTCCAAAAAATGCTTCTATCTACACCTAGTGGTCGCCAATATTCTGCTAAAAGAAAAACTATTGCTAATGCAGAAACTCCAATATTTAAAAGATTGGCTCGTTTTTCTGTTATTTTATCCTGCATTTTTAGTAGGGTAGTAACTCCAAATGCAATTAGAATTAGTCCTAGCCAATAACCAAAGATTATTGCAACAATACCGAGAGCTACCAAAAGACCATTGATTATATAACCAGATGTCTTTTTTATACTCTTTTTTCTAAATAAGAACGCCGCAAATGGTGGAATTAGAAACAACGCCACAATGATGGATGCCGTTAAAGCAAATGTTTTTGTAAATGCCAACGGTCTAAATAATTTTCCTTCCGCACCAATCATTGTAAATACAGGAATAAAACTAATAATAGTGGTCATTACTGCTGTTACAATTGCTCCAGATACTTCGGCAGTAGCATTATAAACTACTGTGTTTATTGGTGCTTTTTCATTATTTTCATCCAAGTGCCTTATAATATTTTCGGAGAGTATAACACCAACATCTACCATTGTGCCAATTGCTATAGCAATACCTGATAATGCAACAATGTTCGCATCAACTCCAAAGAGTTTCATCGCAATAAATACCATTAGAACTGCTACAGGTAGAAGCCCGGATATTAGAACCGAAGCACGAAGATTAAATACCATAATAATGATTACCAAAATGGTAATTAGTATTTCTAAAGTCAGTGCTTCGTTAAGTGTTCCAAGTGTTTCTTGTATAAGTTCTGTTCTATCATAAAAAGGTACAATGGTTACTTGCGAGGTTCTTCCATCACTCAATACTTTCGACGGTAATCCAGGACTTAATTCATTTATTTTTTCTTTAACATTATTAATGACTTCCATCGGATTTGCACCATATCGAGCTACTACAACTGCTCCTACAACTTCCGCACCTTCTTTGTCTAATATTCCTCTACGAGTTGCTGGACCTAAAGACACTTTACCAATATCTTTTATTTTAATTGCTGTGTAATCTTCTGATGTGACGACGGCATTTTCTATATCAGCAATAGACTTGACATAACCCAAGCCACGTACCAAGTATTCGGCCTTATTTATTTCTAAGGTCTGAGCACCAATATCTTTATTACTTTCTTTTACGGCTTTTACAACGTGATGTAAGCCAATATTATATTGACGCATCAATTCTGGATTAACATCTACTTGGTATTCCTGAACATAACCACCGATAGATGCTACTTCTGACACGCCACTTGCGGACGACAAAGCATATTTTACGTAGTAGTCTTGAATGCTTCTTAATTCGTGTAAATCCCATCCACCAGTAACTTTTCCATTTTCGTCACGACCTTCTAGTGTGTACCAAAATATTTGTCCCAAGCCCGTTGCATCTGGCCCCAAAGCTGGGTTAACTCCCTCTGGAAGTAATCCACTCGGCAATGAATTTAGCTTTTCGAGAATACGGCTACGACTCCAATAGAACTCTATATCCTCTTCAAAGATGATATAGATGCTCGAAAACCCGAACATTGACGAGCTACGGATGGTTTTCACTCCTGGGATACCTAGAAGCGATGTTGTTAATGGGTACGTTATTTGGTCCTCTATATCCTGTGGAGAACGACCATCCCATTTAGTAAAAACGATTTGCTGATTTTCACCAATATCGGGTATGGCATCCACAGCTACAGGATTGGATGGTAAAAAACCAGTATCCCAATTAAAAGGTGCATTTACTATTCCCCATCCTATGAATAGAACGAGTAGTAATACTGCAACAAGTTTGTTTTCTATTAGAAATTTTATGCTTTTGTTTAGCATTAGCTTGATAATTAAACAATTAGACAATGGCGTTAAGAAAACACCGAATACAAAGGATTATCCTAATGGAAAACATCCACTGGATAAAAAAGTCTATTGCTTAAAAATCAAATTAAATATGTCTCGTCTAGCTTGTAGATTTGCCTGACAACGAGAGGAGGCCTATATTCTTCGTAGGAGACAACCTTTTTATCTAAACTTTCAAAAAGGTTGATATAAGTGTAAACAAATGAAGCAACAAATAATTGTTGGTCAAAAGATAGTGTGTCAAAAGATATGTTTAATTCATCTTGACCATCAACTATCAACTGTTCGTCAGAACAACAATCTTTTACCTTAACAGAACATCCTTCAGTTGAAGGGTTTTCCATTTCCATACCGCAACCTTTTGCTTTGTGGAATATGGCAGTTTCAACTAAATTATCTCCACAATAATGAATATCAACAGTAAATGACATTGTAGAAAAAAGCATTACAATAGCCATCAAAAAGGATGATATTTTATGAAAAATTTGCTTCATTGATAATGCAAAGGTATAAAATTTTAACAATTTTTATTGGGATTAACAATATTTTAATTTTGCAAATGAACTTTTGAACGAACCATTAATTATCATTAAACAGGCACTTTAGCTAGGGTTGTCAGCTCAAAAAATATAATTATATAATGGAGTGAAATTAAAAATTGACCACACTATCCAAAGCGTCATCGGCATCTTTGTGAATAAAGTTGGCTTGATAGTTAATGGTAGTTTTTAAATCTGTATGACGATACAACTTTTGAAGCATTAATGGATGAATATTGTCCGCGGC
>NZ_JBLXHU010000048.1:0-12567 GCF_048259285.1 Bizionia sp.
TAAATGCTAACACCTTATTAAACAGCAACAATAAGCTTGATAAACGTGTTGCATATACATTACTTGAAGATATTGAGCATATAAATCCAGATTATAAAGATGTCAGAAATCTTATGGATGTTGCTTACAAATTAGGGACCGATTATGTTCTTGTAACTATAGAAAACCAAACACGTCAAATAATTCCGAAACGTTTAGAAAACGATTTATTACAATTTGACACATATGGTTTAAATGATTTTTGGACAGAATATCACGCTCACAGCAACCCTGAAATACAGTATGATTATGCAATGCAACTACAGTTACAACAAATTGTAGTATCACCAGAACATTTAAATCAACGTCAGCTTTTGAGAGAGAAACAAATTGTAGATGGTGTAAAACCACAAAAAGACAGAAATGGTAACGTTGTAAAAGATAGTTTGGGTAACACAGTTACTGTACCAAATATTATCAATGTTAAAGCGCGTGTGTTTGAAATAAATCAATCTAAAAGTACGCGTGTTATTGGGCAAGTTATTTATAGTGATATGACAAACGGCCACGTGTTAGATAGTTTTGGTTTAGATAGTGCGTTTATTTTTGAAAACCATTATGCAACTTACAGAGGCGACATTAGAGCATTAAACAAAAAAGATGTAAAATTACTTAACAACCGCCGCGTGGCATTTCCTACCAACGAACAAATGGTATATGATACTGGCGAAGATTTAAAACTTAAATTAAAACGTATCATTAACAATTACAGTTTAAGAGGATAATAAAAAAAACACCCAATAAGGGTGTTTTTTTATGTGTTTTGGTTGACGGTTACGTATATGAAAAGTAGCAGAATATGTGTGCTACTATTTTCAGTTAAAACAAATATAGCAGAAAAGAAGTAAACTAAAAGTTTAGCCCTTAACTGCCATTTTTTATATACAGTGTTGTGGTTCGTTTTTATTGTTTAACCATAATAACATTTGTTGGAAGGCTAAATTCCCCATTGGTTTGATTGTCCAATCTAATTCCTGGTACATCTTTCAACTCCAATACTGCTGTGTTCGCATTTAGTAAGGTAAATGTACCTCCTTTATAATCATTGCTCACTACATCATTTATAACAACACTGTAGATAGTTGGACTTTTATATACCAAATACAGTTTTGAATCCACAAAAGTTCCAATTGAGGTTGTCTGGGAAATAACTACATTATTTTCTATATAAGTATATTTTCCATAAATTGCATCACGATAAATATTGGGAGATATTGGGTCGCTATACATTTCAAATTCCTGTAGGGTTATCTCAAAGGAATTTGCGCCATCTTCCCATCTCCAAACACCTACAAAAGCATCATTATGATTGTTGATATCCTTCATATAATAATTACTTCTATTGGTCCTGACTTCTGGAGGCGTTGATACATCATATATGGTCTGTGCCTTACAGCTTATAGAGGCTATAAATATCATTGGAATTAAAATTATGTTTTTCATTTTTTGTGTTTTTAATTACAGTTCATCAGCAAAATGTTCCATATACTCAATGAATTCAAATTTTCAATTGAGTCGTAAAAGTCTTTTAATTCATCTGGAATTTCATTCATAGGTTTTGGTCAAACTCGCAACTAATATTTTAGATTCGGATTACTCTAACAATCCACATTGAGTGTTAAACGAAGTTAGCCTTTAAAAATCAAAAAATCTATATGTAACGTTACGTAGTTTTAAGACAGAGTACTCAAATCTAAATCATTAATAGCGCCATGAGATGCATGGGCAACTACTACCCCATTTTTAATAACCAATAGCTGTGGTGACTCATGCATAACCTGAAACGTATATCCTACTTCATTAGAAACCTCTCGGTAGTTTAATAAATCTAAATAATATAAGTCTACTTCAGTTTCGGTTAGTTCATAATCACTCACAAACTGTCGCATAACCATTCGGCTAATGCCACATCGTGTAGAGTGCTTAAAAATAAGCTGTGGCTTGCTATGTGAGTTTTTGGTAATTTCTGCTAATTGCGTCACTTGGTTAAGCGTTATCCAAGGCAGTATCTTTTCTTCTTTAGGTTCTGACGAACCAAATATGTTTTTTAAAAATCCCATACTAAAACAGTCGTAAATAAAATTAAAACTTTCAAGTACAGTAAAAATAAGTTTTATAAAATAAAAAACCTCGAATGTAATAAAATATCGAGGTTTTTTAAAACATTAATCAACAATGTTTAGTGTTTAATAATTTTTTTATAAAAGTTGTGATCTATACTTCTTAAAAAATAAAATCCAGACGGCAAGCCATTAAAATCAACCGTTGTATTTTTATCTACTTTTACAGTCTTTACAAGTTGTCCTTGTAGATTATACAGATGTAATTTTAAAGATGTTTTTGATGTAATAGTTAAATAGTCTTCAACAGGATTTGGATATATCTTAAGTGTATCTATAGCTATTGTTTCTATTCCCAACGTTGAACAACTATCACTATAAGCAGCTGTAGCATCCTTTTGCCAACTACTATCGGTTGGTGGTGTAAATCCATTATCTATTTGAATACAAGTTAAATTTGGATTGTTGTTTGCCTGAAACAAATTAAAATTAGTGTTATTGGCATTGGCTACATTTAACTCGTGTAAATTGTTGTTGTAACAGCTTAAAGTGTACAAGTCACTATTAAGCGACACATCTAAAACCAATAAGTCGTTATCTGTACAATATAAACGCTCTAAATATTGGTTTTGATCTACATCCAAAACCGTAAGCAGATTATTACTACAATCTAAATATGTAAGTTGGGTATTATTGCTTACATCTAAAGCTTGTAATTGGTTTTGAAAGCAGTACAAGGTTTCCAAGTTTGCATTTTGAGAAACATCTAAAGCTGTGAGCTGATTGGCAGCACAGTTCAATTCTTCTAACGCTGAAAAATCCTGAATACCGGTTAGGTCGCTAATGTTTTTGGCATAGACATTTAGGTTGGTAACTGTGCTAATATTGCTTGTCAATACTTGTCCGTCTATTACGGTATCGTAACCCAAGTCTATAAGTGCTTGCTCAAAATTGGCATCAGGAATTGCGGTATATGAAGGATTACAGTCTTCAGAAAAAACGGTTATTCCATTTATACCATAACTTAAATTTGCATTAGCATAAGTGACATCATCAACTTCTACACAACTTAAATTAGGATTGTCTTTTGCATCAAAATTGAAAAAGTTGGTATTGTTTCCATTTTTAATATTAAGTGACATAAGTTGATTGTTACTACATTTAATAGTTTCTAATAATGGGTTTTGACTCACATCGAGATTTGTTATTTCATTATTAATACAGTACAAACCCTCTAGGCTTGTGTTTTGACTAACGTCTAATGTTGTGAGTTGATTACCTTCACAAAAAAGCGACCTAAGATTATTGTTTTGATTCACATTCAAAGAGGTTAATAAATTACCCTGACAATTTAGAGAGGTTAAATTGCTATTTTGTGATACATCCAAAGTAGTAAGATTGTTATATGAACAAGATAAACTCTCCAACATTTCAAAATCCTGAATTCCTGTTAAATCTGAAATGGAGGCATAGTTAACAGTCAAAAATATTTGAGTTTCAATACTTGCTGTTAAAACCTGCCCATCAATAGCAGTATCATAGCCTAAATCTATCAGGGCTTGTTCAAAGTTGGAGTCTGGAATAGCTGTATAATAATCAGAACACGCTTCAGAAAACGATGTCGTGGCATCAATGTTAGTCCAATTTGTTGTAGCATAATTGGCATCATCTACATTGATGCAACTTAAATCGGGATTGTTTGATGTATTGAAATATGTAATTTGATTATTGTTGCCATTTTTCACATCCAATGCTTTCAATTGGTTATTGTCGCAACGCAACCAACTCAAGCTAGAAGTCTGACTTAAGTCTAAAGCAGTAAGTTCGTTATCATAACAATTTAGTGCTTGTAATGTGGTATTGTTAAATAAACTGATTATCTCTATCTGGTTATTGAAACAATGTACTTCTTCAAGAATATTGTTCAATCCAAGATCAAGAGTATGTAGTTGATTTCCATAGCAGGATAATGTCTTTAAATTAGAATTGTCTTGAATGTATAAATTTACTAAATCATTATTATAGCACGATAGTATTTCTAAATTAGGATTGTATTGTACGTCTAAAGCCAACAGGGAATTGTTTTCACAAGCCAAGGTTTCTAAAGCTGTAAAATCTTCTATACCGCTTAAGGATGCAATGTTTTTAGAGCTTACATTGAGTGATGTTATATTATTAATGTTATGTGTTAACACGTAATTATCCAACACATCGTCGTATCCTAAATCTATAAGTGCTTGCTCAAAGTTATCATCTGGAATGTAAGAGTAATATCCTAAACAATAATCAGAAAAGTATTCTGTGGCATCAATATTGGTCCAATTGGTTGTAGAGTAAGTCGCATTATCTACTTGAATGCACGATAAGTTTGGTGAATTTGTGGCATCAAAATGCGTTATTAAATAGTTGGTACCGTTTTTTACGTTCAAGGTTGTTAAAAAATCGCTCCCATTACAATCCAAATGTGTTAAATTAATGTTTTGGCTTACATCCAAAACTTCTAATGAACTCCAATATATTACGAGGTACTCAAGATTGGGGTTATTGCTCACATCCAAGCTGGTAAATGGGTTGTTGGCACAACGCAAGTCGACCAAGCTAATGTTTTGGCTTACATCTAAAGCAGTTAGGTCATTTCCCGTTACCCACAAACGCTCCAATGCTGTATTCTGTGAAATGTTTATTGAGGTAAGTTCATTCGAAACGCATCGCAATTCGGTCAAATTGATGTTTTGACTTAAATTTAAGCTGGTCAATAAATTATTGGTAACACTTAAAAACTCAAGCGCTGTAAAATCTTCTATCCCTGCTAAATTGGTTATGCTCTCACTTTCAATATCGAGATGTGTTACAGTATTAATATTATTGGTCAGAACTTGACCATCTAAAACGGTGTCGTAGCCCAAGTCTATAAGCGCTTGCTCAAAATTAGCATCGGGAATGTTCGTGATTTGCGCAGAAGCATAAATCCCAATCATACAAGCAATCGTTGCCAGTATGCTTTTATTTGACAAATAATGTATTATTGTTTTCATTGTAAGCTGTTTTTAATGTTGTGTATGGAGGTGATTAGCCTTCGGTTTTATCTAAAACAATTGTTGATGTAGTCCCGTTAGCCGTAATTTGAAGTATCAGTTCATTTTCAGTAAGTGAGATAATGGTAAATGTACTTGCTGTACTACCGCTAAAAGTGAAATCTATCTCGGTATCACTTAATACTTCATACATCCCTGAACCTGTGCCACCTGATTGAACAACACAGTTATCATTGCTATCTAAATCGTGTATTTCCTGAATAAAAGTGTTTTCAGAAAAAAAGCGTATAAAGCTCTTTTTATAACAGGCATTATGTGCAGGAGATTCAAAATACCATTTCCCGTCACCAGCAGTTAGTTTTTCCTTGGTAGTTTGTTCGCGCACGTAGTTTCCTGGGGTTTTGTCAAACACAAGCATACCTCGATCTGGGTTTTGAATTATTAGCTCATTTTCCGTAAGTGATACAATGCTAAATAAAATAGGATTACCATCCCCATAATCAAATCTTATTTGGTCGTCGTCAATTAATTCGTAATTAGCTGCTCCCTGCCCTTGCAAAACACATTCATTATTAGTATCAACCCCATATGTTTCTTGATTAAATGCAGTATTATTTAAAAACTTTATGTTACTATTTTTATAGCATTCATCGTATTCACCTCCAGGTTCAGATTCGAAATACCACTTGCCATCACCAGCAGTTAGTTTTTCCATAGTGGTTGGCTCCGGAAGTTGGTGTGAACCATCATCATCTTTACTGCAATTAAATAGAGTTGCAGTTAAGGTTAGTAGTATGATTAAGCCAATTATTTTGTTTATTGCCATCTTGTTAAGTGTGTGTTTTGTTGTTTCCATTGTTTTCATGTTTAAGTAGATTTAAAGTTTATTGTGTAAATAAGAATTTAGTTTATAGACCAAACATCGCCTAGAAAACCAGTGCCAGTATCATCATCGCCTCCAATGACCCATATTTTATTGTTGAATACGGTAGATGTATGCCCATAGCGTCCGGTAAATGTGGCGTGTTCTATAGCTTGATGCCAATTGGCTCCATCATTGCTATACCAAATGTCGTTTTTGTTATTGCCGTCATCGCCACCTATTACCCAAAGTTTATCGTTAAAGGCAACTGCAGTTTGGCTGTATCTAGGTGAAAACTCTGCTGAATTAACAACCTCTGTCCAGGTTATACCATCACTACTTGACCAAACGTCGTTTTTGGCGTTGCCATCACTTCCTGAAATAATCCACATTTTATTATTAAAAGTAACAGCAGAAAATGAGTGCCTTCCCGAAAACTGTGTTGATACCGTAACTTCTGTCCACGTGACACCATCGCTGCTAGACCAAACACTGTTGTTATTGCCATTGACGTCAGTTCCGCCAATGACCCAAAGCTTGTTATCAAATACTATGGTTTGATGTTTGCTACGTGCCGTAAACCCTGCACTACTTGCTTCTTCTGTCCAAGTTATACCGTCTGTAGAAGACCAGACATCGTTGGTTTCATTGGTGCCATCATAACCAGCAATAACCCAAATTTTATTATTGAATACCGTAACGGTATGTCCCCAACGCCCTGAAAAACTTTCGTTGTTATTAACTTCAGTCCACGTAACACCATCAGTAGACGACCAGACATCATTTTCGTCTTCACCATTGTGATTGTCGCCACCAATAACCCAAAGCTTGTTGTTAAACGACACCGTTTGATGAAAGCGTCTAGGGATAAATCCAGCACTACTAGTTGCTTCAACAGCAAGATTCAAACCTCGTGTAGTAAAGCTAAAAACACTAGAGCTTTCTGTACTCACTTGTCCATCTGTTGCTACAACCTTCCAGTAATAGGTGGTGTAATGGCTTAAAGGTGCTGTTATTTCAAACTGTGTTTCGGTAATATTATCTTGAACAATCGTGGTTGGTGGGTTCTGCGTATCCATATACAAACTATAGGTTACGGTATCACCATCTGGATCTGTAGATTCCAACCAATCAAAAGTTGGTAATAAATTTACATTTGAAGCATTATTGGGAATTACAGAAAGCTGGAAAGCTTGTGGAGCTTGGTTTTGTTGTGAAGACGAATTGCCATCATCACTTTTACTGCATCCTATTAATGCAAATACTGTCACTATAAATAAGTTATTGATTAATCTCATTGTTTATAATATTTATGTACTGTTATTTATTTTCTAACGATTGAAGTCTTTTTTCAATTGATTGAAGCTTATTTTCTAAATAATTGATTTTAATTTCTTGCTCTTTTATAGCCTCAATAAGCAATGGTACAATTCCCGCATAGTGCACAAAATATTCATCGTTTTTACTTATTTCAACCGCTTCAGGAAATACTTTGTAAAGTTCTTGAGCTATAACCCCAGAGGTGGTTTTGTTAAAATCAATAGTTGATTTATTATCATTTTGTTTATATTGATAGGTATAACCACTTATTCGTTTAATTTTTTTAAGTGGGTTTGAGATTTTCTTAATGTTCTTTTTTCTGTTTTCATCTGAAGCTTGAAAATATTGTCCACCAGTACCAATATATCCTACCTCTGCGTTGTTGTTATAAGGATTACCATCGTTATCTCCCCAAGCATCTTCATCTAAAATGCGTAAATACCGTTGTTGGTCTCCTGGTGCCCAGATAGTGACAAAATCAGTATTACCGAATATTCCGGAAGTTTCATTGGTTCCTTCTTGTGATGCATACATCCAAGAATCTAAATATCCTCCAAAATCCAGATTATTGTCAGATAGATGATTATACTGATAGGAAGATTTTAATATAGCTCCATTATTAGCAGCAACAGAAACCCGAATAGTACCATCTACATCAAGTTCTTCTAGAGGTGTATCATTATTAATCCCTATATGCCCATTAGAGTCTATAAACATTCGTCTATAATTGTTGGTTCTAAATGACAAGCCTTCGTTATCTATCGTTCCAATAAAAGATGTATTTTCATCTTCACCTGTATTACCTAGTGTATTCCAATATCTACCAGATCCAGGTGACTCCCAAGTGGCAATGTAGTGACCTTCTGGATCAGTACCTGTAAGTGTCATTACCGAACCTATTGCATTAGGAGGCAATGGTGTGTATTGTGGCAAAATATAGCCATCACCTGGAATTGGGTAACTCGTATTACCAATTCTAACCCTACCACTAAACCATGCAGCATAATGCCTAGAACCATTGCTTTGTGCAGGAGCTTCTCCCATTACACCAACACCATCGCCTCCATGACCACCCAAAACTAAATTATAACACCCTACGAAAGGTCCTGTACTCGATCCTGTGGAGGAGGAAACATTATACACACCATAAAAAGCGTTTGAATCTGGATGTTGAATATTGCTTACGCCTACATCAATATTACCTTGAGTTGTAAATTGATTCACAATGCCAATCCGAATAGCATTAGTGTTTGGATTAGAGAATTCATTGACCATGCCGTACTGTTCACCTACAGCACTTCCAGTAAACGTACCACTCATAATATTATGAACACCTCTTTGAAATGCATGATTCCCAACAGTAGATTCACTTGTTATGTCAATTACATTGAGTACGCCTGTTTGAAGTCGTCCGTTTGTTGTGCCCTGAATATCATTTATCACACCTGTACGGCTTCCACTGCCATCATTATCAATGAGGTTTCTTACTCCTATTTGATCACCGTTTCCTGAACCCGTTAATAAATTATCAACGCCATAACGATTGCCTGTACCAGTGCCTGACAATTTATTATATTCTCCCACCAAAGCACCAGCTCCTTGATGAAATACATCATTAAAATTCCCAATAGTTTTAGAATTTGCGTTTGTTGAACTGTTATTTAAATACGTGTTTACTCCGTAAGTTGGCCCGTTTTGAACAGAGGTATTTGTTATCAATGCATTTATTGGTTTGTCTGATCTTACTGTTAACTTTGCAAATGGATTATTAGCTCCTCCAATTGTAACATCTTCTGTGTTTCCATTAATGGGACTTAAATAAGTACCACTATCAATCCATTGCGAGTTACCTACTTGTATCCAATTGCTATTCCCATTATCCCAATAATAAAACCCTTTTGGTGGTGTACCTAATCCTGTTACAAAAACAATCATTCCATCTTGTGAATTAGTTGGTGATGCCGATGGAAATTCATCAATTTTGGGAATAAGCAACCCGTCAGTGTTTTCTGGCAAAGCTTGATTGGATGATTTAATGTCCAATACCGCATTTGGCATTGTTGTTCCTATGCCAACTTGTGCGTAAACAGAAAATGAAATAAAGAAACTTAATGTGATTATGTATTTCATTACTAAATTAATTAACATTGGAAACAAAACTAACTACAACTCTTCGTCTCAACTTTCAATTATTGGACATCATCCATCTCAAAACAGACACCCTAACTCTATTTGGACAGCAACCGACTTAAAATGGACATCGCAACACTAATATTCTGTATTTTAGTATCTTTGAGTAAGTAAAGCCACTATGAAAATTAAAAACCTACCATCAATTATTTGTTTGTTGCTGTTTCAAACCATTTGGTCACAACAACTGCTTCCAGATTCTTTAAAACTTAAATCTACTGAAGAAAAGATTGCTTTTCTACATCGTAAAGGACAAAAGCAAAACAACATAGATTCTTCAAACGTATATTTTGACAAAGCCTTAAAACTTGCCAAGACTTGTGATTGCGATTCGTTGTTAATGATGTCTCACATAAATAAGGCTTATCATTTAATCTTCAACAAAGGAAAAATTGATTTAGGATTAGAGGAAATCCAGAATTTTGACCAGTTAATAGAACAAACAAAAAACCCATATTTTAAATACAGAGTCGCTTTAATGAAAGGCTATTCTTTTAATTTAAAAGATCAAAGCGATGCTTCTTTCAATCACTATAACAAAGCTTTGGAGCATGCTGAACAGATGCAAGATTCTTTTAGGATGGGTATTGTGTATAATAATTTAGGAAACAATTTTAATTCTTATAATGATTCCAAAGCAAAATCATATTACCTAAAGGCGCTAGATCTTTATGAGCGCCATAATGCGCCAAACTCTGAAAAACAGCTTACCTATCTCAATATGGCTAGAGTGAGTAACAACTTGGATAGTATTAGATATTTTTCTGAAAGATCGTATCAGTACTTAGATACTACTAATGTTAAAAACTTGGTTCATTATAACCTTAACAAATCGGCCGCTTTCTTTAGTAAAGGTTTTTTTAAAGAAGGAAACCTAGCCGCAAAAAAAGCTTATAAGTATGCTGAAGAATCCAATTACGAAATAGCAAGAGACCAAGCATTACTTGCATTAGGTTATACTGAACTTGAATTAGGCAATACCAAACAAGCCATAAAACATTTAGAACAAGCCAAACAATCTAAAGTAATTGGTCTATTAAACAAAAAGTACACCTTTGAAACTTTGATTAATGCTTACAAAAAAAACAACCAACTAGAGCAAGCACTACAAGCCAGTCAAGAACTTTTAGCAGTAACAGATTCCGTTTATCAGCAACGAAAGACAAGTACCTTTGCCGAGTTTGATGCCAAGTTCAACCTTGCAGAAAAAGACAAGGAAATAGCACTTCAAGAGTTAGAGATCATAAAGCAAAAAAACGCACACAACAAATGGATATTTGCCAGTATTGCTGCATTGCTTGTGGGTTTATTTATAATTCTTTGGTTGGTAAACAAACAAAAACGCAAAAAAGCGCAAGTGCAAATGGCGCTAGAAAAAGAACAAGAAATCAATCAGCTACGCACCAAGTTCCTTGGAAACATAGCCCACGAAATCCGTACACCACTCACTTTAGTCTCTGGAAACTTAAATTTAGCGTTAGAAAATTTAGACAATACAACCAAAGCTAAAAAAAACCTTCAAGTGGCTTTAGACAACACTAAAAAAATAACTGATGACGCCAATGAAGTTTTAGAACTCCTCAAGTTTGAAGGACAAAAAATGACGCTTAACGAAGTCACTGTTCCCTTACGTACTTCTTTAGAACGTATCGTGTTTTCGTTTCATTCCATGGCGCAAATCAAAGCAATAGAAATAAGCTACAACTCCAACATATCCATAAATATTTTTGTGACTACCGATATTGTAAAGGTTGAGAAAATTATAAACAACCTCCTATCAAACGCCATCAAATATGCACCTTCAAACTCAAAAATTGTTATTAACGATGCATTCAACAACAACGTCCTTTCAATATCCGTGACCGATTTTGGAGAAGGCATCAAATATGATGAACAGAAAAAAATATTTGAACGCTTTTACCAATCTGATAACGCAAGTAAAGTTGGTGGCATAGGCATTGGATTAGCACTTTCAAAAGAATTTGCCGAATTTTTAAATGGTAGCCTAACCGTTGATAGCAAGCTTGGACAAGGTTGTACGTTTACATTAAAAGTTCCATTGCAAGTTTCAGAAAACATTACTGAAAATGTAACTAATAAAATACCACAAAAGCTTTCAAGTCATAATAATTCTACAACAAAAGAACACATCCTTATTGTAGAAGACAATCCACAAATGGCAACCTATCTAAAAGAGCTACTTGAAGATATATATAATTGTGATGTCGCTTTTAATGGTGAAGAAGCCTTACATTTATTAAAAACCAAAACTTATTCGTTAATCACATCAGACATTATGATGCCCAAGATTGATGGTTTTGAGCTTCGTGAAAAAATAAACACTACAGAAAAACACAAATACACACCATTTATTTTTATATCTGCAAAGACTCTAGAAGCTGATAAAATAAAAGGGTTTTCGTTAGGCATTGCTGATTACATAGTAAAACCATTCAACAAAAATGAACTAATTGCTCGCATTAAAAACCTTTTAAAAAACAAAGCGTCACGTATAAAATGGCAACTTGAAAACACTGATCAACTTTCAACAACCGAAAGCTCTGACCAAAAACTACTACGAAAGATAGAAACTTACATTATTGAAAATCTAGACAATGATGATTTCAAAATAAAAGAACTAGCAGATTATGTAGGCTACAGCCAACGCCAATTGGCTAGAATTATGAAACAATACACAGGAATGAGTCCTGTAAAATTTATTTTAGAAATTAGGTTGCAAAAGGCCTTTGCCTATCTTCAAAATAAAACCTTTTTCACACTTTCAGAAGTTCGCTATGCTGTTGGCATCAGTTCTTCAGCTTATTTCAACAAAAAATTTAGAGAGCGTTTTGGTATTGCACCTGCTGATTTAATATAAAAGTTCACTCCTTCTAAAACTGACGAAAAGTCACGTTACAACTGCTTCAAAACGACATTTTGTCGCTCAAAACGTATTGGTAAGATTATTGACTTATACGCTACAAAGAAAGGAAAAATTTAAACACATGAACTTTAATAATTATACAATAAAATCACAAGAAGCGATACAGCAAGCGCAACA
>NZ_JBLXHU010000049.1:0-12428 GCF_048259285.1 Bizionia sp.
CGAATTTGTTTATTGCAGAATGGCAAGACTAACAGGATTGCGATTCTGAAATACACCTAGAATGATACGAATTTGTTTATTGCGGAATGGCAAGACTAGAAGGATTGCCTAGCCTACTCACCCTTCTCCAACCTATCACGTTCTTCGCGTTCTTTGGTACGTTGGTTGGTGCTTAATCCTGTATTACCAAATTTGTAAGTAAACCCTAATTTTACATACCTATTGTCTTGATTTAAGTTTCGTGAATTATCTTGATTTAAATAGCGACTTGTAATGGTGTAGTTTTGCGTATTAAATAAATCAGAAAACGTTAAAGCCAAAGAACCTCTATTATTTAAAATGGTTTTTTTAATGACTAAATCTGAAAACAGCAGAGATTCTATAGTCTGGAATCCTTGTTGGTTTTTACTAACATAAACCAACGAAAAATTAGCTGACAGACTGTTGTCTTCTAAAAATGTTAAGGAATTACTCAATACGGAATAGTTGGACCATCTGTCCATTTCTAGCGCTTCGTTATTAATAGTTATTTCTTCCCGCATATTATAAAATGAGGTTACAGCATACACGTTCCAACGATCTGTAATATCAAAAATACCTACAAAATCAAAACCATATTCTCTGGTTCCTGCCAAGTTGGTAGGTGTATAAATCAATAAGTTATTTACGTTATCTTGAAGTGGTAATTCCATGGAATTTGCATCAATATCTTTATAATAGGCTTCTACAAAAAAACTGTCGTTTAAAGAAGCGCCTATTACAAAATGATCGGTAATGGCTGGTTGTAAATTAGGATTTCCAGTGACTATGGTATTGTCGTTTAGAAAAAACTTAAACGGATTTAAAGATTGAAAATCTGGCCTTGAAATACTACGGTTGTAATTGGAGTACACACTTATTTTTTCAGAAGCTTGGTAGCTAATATTGGCGGTTGGAAACCATTCAAAATAATCTTGAGACATCGTGTTATTAGTCACAATAGATTTTCCTTCGGTATCTGTTTGTTCCACACGTAAACCAAAACTTAGACTCAACTTGTCCCAGCTTTTATCAAAACTAGCATAGGCTGCTAGTACGCTTTCATTGTATTCAAACGCATTAGTATTGGTAACATCAGAAACAAAACTAGAGCCTTGAAGGTTTAATTGGTTTAATTGGCTATCCGTATTTACAAAAGATGCTTTGGCACCAACATCAAGTGATGTTGTTTCATTTATTGGTAAACTATAATCCCCTTGAACGGTATTTATCAAGGTATTCTGATCGGATGTGGTGTTAAATAAATTCCGATAATCAAAATTGTTATTTACATCTTTATAGAGACTTTGAACACGTTGATCACGATGGTAATCATAGGCTGTAAAATGTGTATTTAAGGATAAACTACTACCATTATCAAACTCCAAATCATAATCTAAATCGAATCCGAAGTTATACTTATCATCATCGGAATCATTTTCAGTGTCAAAATTATAAAGACGATTATAAGCGAGATCCAACACATCTGTATGTCCTTTCGTGATGTATTCAAATTCTGGTAAATACAGTAGATTAGCAGAAAAGCTTATGGTATTTTTTTCGTTTATAAAATAATCGAAATTCGTATTTACAGTGTGTGTTTGAGACCATGTTGTTCGGTCCACATCGGAATACCAGCGCTGGTAAACACCTGTATTATCTCTAAAATTAACGCGCTCATCACTTGCACGTGCAATTTTAGAATCCGTATAACTATAGCTTGCAAAGACGTTTATTTTATCGGTTTTATAAAAATTAGAAATTCCAGCATTGTATCTCGCATACGTACCTTGAGTATAGTTTGCAAAAGCAGTTCCATTATAACCCGTTGCTAAACTTTTAGTCATAACAATATTTAAAACCACACCCGATTCGGCATCATATTTTGCTGATGGATTGGTAATAACTTCAATGGATTTAATAGAATTTGCTGGTGTACCTTCTAATAACTGCAACAATTCAGCATCTGTTAAGTGTATTTTTCGATCGTTAATATAAACAGTAGGTTTCGCATTTCGGACGGTTAAGCTATTATCTAGAATTAAAACGCTAGGCGTACTTTTTAAAACGTCTTTCATATTACCTTCACTTAAAGCGGTATTGGCAACACTAAAAACCAAACGATCTACTTCTTTTTTAAGCGTTGGTTTTTTGGCCAAAATAGAAACTTCATTAAGAGCTTCAGCAGCTTCTTCCAAGGTAATATTTTGAATAACTAAATCCGTATTTATGACTTGAATTGGCAGCAAAACGTCCTTAAAACCTACAAAACTTATTTTAAGTGTATAGGCTTCGGCTGACACATTTTTAATAATAAATGAACCATCATCTAAAGACGTCGTGCCTTTTACTGCGGTAGAATCCTGACTAGAAAGCAATAAAATATTAGCATAAGCTATTGGCTGCTTTTGAAGATCGATTAATTTACCAGAAACCGAAAAATTTTGTGAAAAAGCAGACACTGAAACAAATAGACTAAAACCAATAAGAACTAAAATGGACTTCGTATTCATCAAAAAAAAATTTGGATTCGCAATATAAAGATTGTTTTTTACTAAAAATTACGGTTTTCCCGTAAATAATATATTAAGATTGTTTGTTATATATATTTAATGCATAATAAAACAATTATATTTGCCAATTAGTTACCATGCTAGACAACAGGTTATGAAGAACATTAGAAATTTTTGCATTATTGCACATATTGATCACGGAAAAAGCACCTTAGCAGATCGTTTATTGGATGCTACTGGTTCCGTAACAGCACGCGAACAACAAGCACAACTTTTAGATAGTATGGATTTAGAACGCGAACGTGGTATTACCATCAAGTCGCACGCCATACAAATGGATTATGAATATGAAGGAGAAAAATACGTCTTGAATCTTATTGATACACCAGGACACGTAGATTTCTCATATGAAGTTTCACGTTCTATTGCGGCCTGTGAAGGTGCCTTGTTAATTGTTGATGCTGCACAAAGTATTCAAGCACAAACCATTTCTAATTTATATTTAGCTTTAGAGAATGATTTAGAGATTATTCCTATTTTAAATAAAGTAGATTTACCAAGTGCCAATCCGGAAGAAGTAACTGACGATATTGTTGACCTTCTTGGTTGCGATCCGAGTGACGTGATTCATGCCAGCGGAAAAACAGGTTTTGGTATTGAAAATATTTTAGAAGCTATTATAAAACGTGTTCCAGCGCCAAAAGGCGATGTTAATGCACCACTACAAGCTTTGATTTTCGATTCCGTATACAACACATTTAGAGGAATTGAAACCTATTTTAGAGTATTTAATGGTGAAATTAAAAAGGGTCAAAAAATTAAATTTGTTGCAACAGGAAAAGAATATTTTGCGGATGAAGTGGGTACTTTAAAATTAAATCAAGTTCCAAAACAAAGTGTAAAAGCTGGAGATGTTGGTTATTTAATTACCGGAATAAAAACCGCCAAAGAAGTAAAAGTTGGTGATACTATTACAGATTTTGCCAATCCTACAACCAATATTGTTGAAGGGTTTGAAGATGTAAAACCAATGGTTTTTGCAGGTATTTATCCTGTTGATACGGAAGATTATGAAGAGTTAAGAAACTCCATGGAAAAACTGCAGCTTAATGATGCCTCTTTGGTATTTCAACCAGAAAGTTCAGCAGCCTTAGGTTTTGGTTTCCGTTGTGGATTTTTAGGCATGTTACACATGGAAATTATCCAAGAACGTTTAGAGCGTGAGTTTGACATGACGGTTATTACAACGGTTCCTAACGTTTCGTACAACGCATTTACTAATAAAGAGCCCAATGTGCCTTTTGTGGTTAATAATCCTAGTGATTTACCAGAACCAACAACTGTAAACCGTGTTGAGGAGCCTTTTATAAAAGCAACCATTATTACCAAAGCAGATTTTGTAGGTAACGTTATGAGTTTGTGTATTGAGAAACGTGGAATGATTATTAACCAAACATATTTAACGCCAGAGCGTGTTGAATTAACGTTTGAAATGCCTTTAGCCGAAATTGTTTTCGATTTCTACGATCGTTTAAAAACAGTTTCTAAAGGATATGCCTCTTTTGATTATTCGCCAATTGGTATGAAAGTCTCCAAATTAGTACGACTAGATGTGTTATTAAATGCCCAACCAGTTGATGCGCTCTCTGCCTTAATCCATGCGGATAATGCACACCATATTGGAAAGAAAATGTGTGAAAAGTTGAAAGAATTAATTCCTCGTCAGCAATTTGATATTCCTATACAAGCCGCTATTGGTGCCAAAATTATTGCGCGTGAAACCGTAAAAGCTCTTCGTAAAGATGTAACGGCAAAATGTTATGGCGGCGATATTTCTAGAAAACGTAAGTTATTAGAAAAGCAAAAGAAAGGTAAAAAACGTATGAGACAAGTTGGTAATGTAGAAATTCCACAACAAGCGTTTATGGCTGTTTTAAAACTGAACGATTAACCATATTTTAGTAAGGAAAACTATATTGAAACTAAAAAAGACACACCATAAGGTGCGTCTTTTTTTTTGAAAATTATACAGATTTGTGGAGTCCTACCTTCACCTTTTAGCAAGCATTCTGTAAGATTCAAAACTTTTAACCTTCTTCTTGATTAACCTTTGCTTTACCGTTCAATTTCTCAACATCAATAGGTTTCCCAAGGTAAACAAGTTCCCATTTCGGTTTAATATCTTCTAATTTCAAGTTTTCAGAACCTATTATTATCAGTTGATTATTTAAATCTTTTAAAAACAACGGAATAATCTCTTCGTCCGCATTGGTTATTTTTAACAATTCCTCATAATGTTCTCTTCCCTCTAAAGGAATTTCCAAAATAGATGGATATTTATTAGTAACTGAAACTAACGTGCTATAATCTGTGGTATGAGAAAATAAACCTTCACCAGGTACAACATCTGTTTCTAGAGTTTCTGTAGAAGTTAAAAGCCTAAAAGAGCCATTTTCTCCATATAGCTTACTAAATTTATTAATAGCATATTTATTAATATCGGAACTGCCTGTTAACGCCATTAAATATCCCATGGCATTTAGTTCAATATTATCCATTAATTTATCAGAATAAATATTGGTGTTTATTGCTTCAAGCCCTAATTCTTTAGCCTTTGCAATATTGTTTTGATTACTATCAATAAGCACAACATGACGGCCACGAGACTCCAAATAATGCCCAAGCAATCTAGACACTTTAGAAGCACCAACTATTAAAACACCTTCTGATTTATTTAAAAATACACCAACCATTTGAGCAAACATTCTTGCGGTTGTTGCGTTTAATAAAACGGTCCCTAAAACAATCATAAACACCAAAGGTGTTATGTATTCAGCGCCTGGAACACCATCGCTTGCTAATTTTAGTCCAAATAAAGACGCAATACCTGCGGCAACAATACCGCGTGGTCCTACCCAACTAATAAAAAGTTTTTCGTTGAGTTTTAAATTTGATCCATGCGAACTAATAAACACGCCAATTGGCCTTAAAACAAAGACAACAATAGCAAAAAGAAGAACCGTATTCCAGTTGAAAATTAACAGCAATTCCTGGTAATTAATATTAGCAGCCAATAGAATAAATAATATAGAAATTAACAAGATACTTAAAGATTCCTTAAAGTATAAAAGCTCTTTTAAGTATGGTGAATTAGAGTTACCTAAAACCATTCCCATAACAACTACGGCTAATAGTCCAGATTCATGTGCAAAAATATCAGCTAATATAAAAACGCCTAAAACAGCAGCTAGCGCGAAAACATTCATTAAATAATGTGGTATCCACTTTTTATTCATTATAATATTAAGCGCATGTGCAAAAGTAAATCCAAAAGTAAATCCAAATAATACAATTTTACCAAACTCAATAAATGCTGTTTTGGTGTACTCACCACCTGCATCCACACTAATAAATTCGAAAACCAAAACGGCAACCAGAGCACCAATAGGATCAATTAAAATACCTTCCCATTTTAGAACCGCGGAAACATCTTTTTTAAGTGGAATATTTCTTAAGATTGGAGTAATAACGGTTGGTCCTGTAACTATAATTAACGCTGAAAATAGGAATGAAATCTCCCAACTTAAATAGAATATATAATGAGCCGCCACAGCTGCACCAAAAAATGTAACAATGGAACCAATGGTAATTAATTTTGTAATGGCCGGCGCTACGTTTTTAATTTCACCCATCCGCAGGGTTAAACCACCTTCAAAAAGAATAATACTAATAGCAAGGGATACAAAGTAAAATAAACTTTCGCCCGGAAATAGACCTTCTTCACCATTCCATCGTGGTTCAATCCATTTGGTACCATCTTCGGATAAAAATTCGGCAGCAATTGGCCCAACTAATAAACCAATTAAAATTAAAGGTAAAATAGCTGGGATTTTTAATTTCCAAGCTACCCATTGTGCTAAAATTCCTAAAATGATAATTCCGCCTAATTCTAACATATAGTATTTTGTTTTTCTAATTCAAGGTTTAAAGGTCGTATTTAGCATAAAACCTAACATAAAAACAATTAAAAATTATAATATTAAACTTAAAACAATTTAATTGTTTATTTAAAAAAGCCACACCATCACAGCGCTTCTATTTTAAATTTGATGGTAAAATAAGGTTTTTTATTCAACGTGAATAAATTTTTTAGGAATAGAATTTTATAAAACTGACAAAAAGGACACTTTAAAATGGGAAGAAATAGGGAATTATAAACGATGCTGCTATCCAAATTATAATGTTTAAGGGTGTTCCTACTTTTAAAAAATCATTGAATTTATAATTTCCAGGTGCATAAACCATGGTGTTTGTGGGATAACTCATGGGTGTCATAAATGTTAAAGAACAGGCAAACATAACAGCAACCAAAAAGGGCCGTTCACTAACCTCCATGAGGGCTGCCAAACTAATTACTACAGGTGTGATTAATGCCGCTGTAGCTTTGCTTGAAATTAAATTGGTGGAAATAAATGAAACTAAAAACAAAAGACTTAGGGTAATATGTGCATCGTATTGACCCAATGTTTTCTCTATAAAATCAGCAATTAATGTGGCACCTCCTGTTTTTTCTAAAGCTGTTCCCATGGATAAGACACCAGCCATCATAAAAATAACCTTCCACTCTACGGCTTGATAAGCTTCTTTAGGTTTTAAAATACCCGTTAAAACCATTAATAAAGCACCTATCATAGCACTTATTAATATAGTAGTAATATTTAACGATGCCGCTAAAACCACACCTACTCCTATTAAAACCGCCGGAATGGCTTTTTTATAATTGGTTTTTTTCTTTTCATATTCAGAAAGTGTAACCACCAATTTTTGATTTTCTAAATTTTGAAGTTCCGCCTTGCTTCCCAGAACCAATAACATATCGCCTTCTTTTAAATGAATGGACGTTAGTTTATCTAATAATACATCACCACGTTGCCTGATAGCTAAAACCGCCATGTTGTACGTTCTATTAAATCGCATGGATTTTAAAGTCCCTTCCGCTAATGGTGATCCAACCGGGATAATAACCTCATAAATATTATAAGCTTCAGACGAATCTTCTGCCGTTTTAATTCGCTGGCTGCCTTCAACTTGGTATCCCTTAATATCTAACAACCTGTTAATTGTTTGAGGCGGAAGCATCACCTTCAAAATATCGCCTTGTTTGATGGTGGTTTCCGGGTTTAAATCGTATAACAAATAGCCATCCCTTAATATAGAAAGAACGGATATTTTATAATCATTTGTAAGAGCGGATTCGGAAATTAGTTTATTAATATCGCTACAATCTTCCGCTACCATTAATTCTGTAATATACTCCTTGGCTTCAAGCGTTAACGCATCGGGTTTTTTATTTTTAGGAAGTAATAAAGGACTAATTAAAAAAATATACAGAAAACCAACAACCAATAAACATAGGGCAGCTTGACTAAACTCGAACATACCAAATGGCTCCAACCCATATTGTTTGGCATAGCTACTTACTAATATATTTGTTGAGGTACCAATAAGCGTACACGTACCACCAAAAAGTGCTGCAAAGGAAATAGGCATGAGTAATCTTCCTGGACTAATTCCAGTTTCCCGACATACGGTTAATGCTATGGGTAACATTAATGCTACGACAGCCGTATCATTTATAAACGCAGAAAATAAAGCCGTTATAACGCAAAAAACAACCAATGCTACAACGTAATGAATTTTGGCTAGTTTAATAATTTTATAACTCAACCCATCCAAAATACCGGAATGAAAAACACCGCCACTTACAACAAAAATACATCCCAAAGTTATCGTTGCTGGATGATTAAAACCTGAAAAGCCTTCTTCAGGATTTAAAACACCAGCCACAATAAATAATGCCATAATTAAAATAGAGGTGGTATCAATAGAAAAATAATCCTTTACAAAAAGAAAGACACCAATAATTATTATGGCAAACGTAATCATGAGATCCATACTCATAAGGCAACGTATTAAGTATTTTTACATAAAATTAATCATCATTCTGAGATTCAGACATGTAATATAAGCGTTTCAGGCTCTTTTTTAATAATACAAAACGATAGACACCAATAATTAAAAATAGCGCACTAAATACCAGTGAAAGTAAAGCTAAATATTGAAAATCTGGAAAATCTTTCAATTGTAAAAAGGCAATACCACCTAATAGTAAATATAAAGACGATCGGATATAAGATAATAAGGTGCGTTCATTTGCAAGACGCGTGCGTTCTATGGCTAAATAATCTCTTAAAATCACCTCACTATCTGGTTTAAAATCACGACCAAAACGGAGTAATTTCATATTTTTAATCTTTAATGGTGATGGTGTTTTCATAATTTCCTTTTTATAAAATTAGAGTAATTTTTCACAGCAACAAATAAAACCCAAATCTTCTTTATATTTTTAAATGTTAAAAAACTTCTAATATCAGTGCATAATTTTCAGTAATATGGCATGAATTCGTAATTTGCATGCTTATGAAGTTATATCCTATAAATTCCGGTAATTTTAAACTTGATGGTGGTGCTATGTTTGGCGTGGTACCAAAATCGCTTTGGCAAAAAACCAATCCTGCAGATGCCAATAACATGATTGATATTGCTGCACGTTGTTTATTAATTGAAGACGGCAATAAACTCACGCTTATTGATACAGGAATGGGTGACAAACAAAGTGATAAATTTTTTGGCTATTACTATTTATGGGGAAATGACTCCATTGATAAATCATTAAAACAATACGGGTTTCATCGGGATGATATAACCGATGTCTTCATGACGCATTTACATTTTGACCATTGTGGTGGAAGTATTCAATGGAATAAAGACAAAACTGACTACGAACCGGCTTTTAAAAATGCACATTTTTGGAGTAATAATGACCATTGGAATTGGGCAACAAAACCCAACAATCGTGAAAAAGCATCATTTTTAAAAGAAAATATTGAACCTATTAAAAACAGTGGACAATTAAAATTTACACCAGTTCCACATGGTGATATTCAGCGGAATTCCGAATTAGGTTTCGATATTTTTTATGCCGATGGCCATACCGATAAACAAATGATTCCAATGATTCAATACAAAGGAAAAACCATTTGTTTTATGGCAGATTTGCTACCAACCGCTGGACACCTTCCACTACCCTTTGTAATGGGTTATGATACAAGACCATTACTGACATTAGATGAAAAAGAAAAATTTCTGAAAATGGCAGCAGATAATAATTATTACCTATTTTTGGAGCACGACGCACATAATGAAATTATTACAGTAAAAAACACAGAAAAAGGCGTGCGATTACAAGACGTTTTTACCTGTAATGAAATTTTTAACTAAACTTATATTTTAAACATGAAATTTATTAAATCGTTTGTATTTACAGCCTGTACTGCTGTAGTAATGACCAGTTGTGGTGGTGGTGCCGAAGTTTTATCGACACCTATTGAAAACATTGATACAGTACCGTTAAAAGTCAGTGATCTTACAGAAGCTGAAAAGCAAAATTGGGGACATTTAGACCTTGTAATAGATACCATTCCTGGTATGAGTGTAGATAAAGCCTATGCTGAAATCATTAAAAATAAAAAAGGCGAAACGGTAATTGTAGCTGTTATCGACTCTGGAATTGATATTGAGCACGAAGATTTAGCTGGTGTACTTTGGACCAACAAAAATGAAATTCCTGGAAACGGAATTGATGATGATAACAATGGATACATTGATGATATTCATGGTTGGAACTTTTTAGGCGATGCTTATGATGAACAATTGGAATTTGTAAGAATTATTGTAAAAGGCGATAAATCAAATCCACAATATGATGCTGCTTTAGCAGAATATGAAGAGAAATACCAAGAAGCCGTAGCTAACAAGGAACGTTATGACCAAATTTATCAAATGGTTAAAACATCAGACGAAACGATTTCTAAGCATTTAGGAAAAGAAGATTATACCAAAGAAGAAGTTGCTGCTATTGATACTGATAAAGCAGATGTAAAACAAGCTGCTGCCATGTTACAAAACATGTATGCTAATGGTTTAGAAAATTCAGAAGCTGCATTAAAAGCTATTAAAGGTGGTGTTGATTATTTTACGGATCAAGTAAATGTAAACTTAAATAAAGACTTAAAAGGTAGAACAACTGGTGATGATCCAGACAATTTATCAGATGTAGGTTACGGAAATGGCAACGTTATGCCTTCTGAAAAAGGTGAAAGTCATGGTACGCACGTTGCAGCTATAATTCTTGCAGAACGTAATAACGGTTTAGGTGCAAACGGTGTGGCAAACAACGTTGAACTTATGAGTTTACGCGCTGTACCAAATGGCGACGAATATGACAAAGATATTGCATTAGCAATTCGCTATGCTGTTGACAATGGGGCTAAAATTATAAACGGAAGTTTTGGAAAATATTACTCACCTCACAGTGACTGGGTTCGTGATGCTATTAAATATGCAAGTGATAATGACGTGCTTTTTATTAATGCTGCAGGAAACGAAGGTATAGATATAGATACTAAAGATGTATTTCCAAATGATGCCATTGGAACAGGTCCAGAAGTATCAAAAACCTTTATTACAGTGGGTGCTTTAGAGCCTAAATATGGTTCTGGTATGGTTGCTGGTTTTTCTAACTACGGAAAAATAAATGTAGATGTTTTTGCGCCAGGAGCTAAAGTATATTCTGCAACACCAGAAAATGAATACGATACTAAAGGTGGAACATCAATGGCTGCTCCTGCAGTTGCTGGAGTTGCTGCTTTAATTCGTTCTTACTATCCAAAATTATCTGCAGAACAAGTTAAGCAAGTGATTTTAGATTCTGGAATTGCTGTTAAAACAAAGGTTATTGTTGGTGGTGAAGCTACTGATGTTAGACCATTTGGCGATTTAACAAAATCAGGTAAAATGGTCAATGCTTACAACGCACTAATCATGGCTAGCCAGATGAAATAATTATTTTATAACAAAAAAAATCTCATCCTAAACCGATGGGATTTTTTTTACTTAAATTTTACGTATTATGAAAAAAATCATGCTTTCCGTATGCTGTTTAGGTCTTCTATTAGCTTGTGGTACAACCAGTCAAGTAGAAGCGCAAAATTCAGTAGAAAAATCCAACGACCCGTATTATTGGCAACAACATGTTGACTATAAAATGGAAATTGATATGGATGTGGAATCCTTTCAATACCAAGGTAAACAGAAATTAGTATACACCAATAATTCACCCGATGTTTTAAACCGCGTATATTATCATTTATATTTCAATGCTTTTCAACCAGGTAGTGAAATGGATATACGTTCTAGAACTATTTCAGATCCAGACAGACGTGTTGGCGATAGAATAAGTAAACTACAACCTAACGAAATTGGGTATATAAAAGTTAATTCATTAAAGCAAAATGGAACAACATTAAAACATGAAACCGTTGGTACGGTTCTAGAAGTAGATTTAGCAAAACCTATTCAACCAGGAGAATCTGTAACATTTGATATGGATTTTGATGGTCAAGTACCTGTTCAAATTCGTCGTTCTGGACGAAATAGCGCAGAAGGTGTAGCCTTATCTATGGTGCAATGGTATCCAAAATTAGCTGAATATGATTTTGAAGGCTGGCATGCCGATCCCTACATTGGACGTGAGTTTCACAGTGTTTGGGGCGATTTTGATGTTAAATTAACCATTGATAAAAATTACGTGGTTGGTAGTACAGGCTATCAGCAAGAAGACGTGAAAATAAAAGGAAATAAAAAAACCATTCATATTATAGCTCCGCAAGTTCACGATTTTATGTGGGCTGCAGATCCTGATTATATTCACGATACCATGCAAGTTCCTGATGGACCATTATTGCATTTTTACTACAAAAACACACTGGATGCCGA
>NZ_JBLXHU010000050.1:0-12156 GCF_048259285.1 Bizionia sp.
TATTTTAAACCTTTCACTCGGCATACGGATATTAGGATACCTCTTGGATAGGCTGAATTTTGTAGCTATTAAGCACACTGCTTAAAGGATTAAGAACCTGTAATTTATCTAAAACCGTATGCGTTTAAGGTATGAGAAACATTATTTAGGACTCTGATAATCTTGTTTTTGTTAATTTAGATTTTTAAAAATTTAGAGCTTTTTACGAAACCTTGTGGAAATCTTGTAGATAACACTTATTATTGTAATCTAAACGAAAAACATATCCCATGACCTCGTACGAATTTATGCGTTGGCTGACGTTTCCACTCATGACGACTCATTTAGTTACCGTTCGAAATGATCTTAAACGGCTTTTAAAGTCTGGTGTATCCACCGGAAAACCCCTATCGATTCTAGATGTGGGTGGGCGGAAATCGCCTTATACCATTAATTTACCAGCCGCTGTTACCTTGTTAGATGTGCCGCAAGAAGCCGGAACGAAAGAGGCTTTGAATTTAGGTTTTACGGATTCTATATTAACAACCATTCAGAAGAAACGCTCCAATATAACAGATGTTATTATTCAGGATATGACACAGTCCACCTTGCCAGATTATTCTTATGATGCTGTGGTGAGTATTGAAGTGATTGAGCATGTGGAAGCCGATGACTTATTTGTGAAGCATATAGCTCAAGTGATAAAAAAAGGCGGTTGGGCTTATTTTACAACCCCGAATGGTGATTTTATTAAAAATGAAGGCCCTGGGAAAAACCCAGATCATGTGCGGCATTATACGCGACAAGAGTTGCAAGATTTACTGTCCCTATATTTTGAGACTGTTGATGTGCACTATGCCGTTAGTACGGGTAAGTATCGCGTTTGGAGCCTACAAAGTTTAAAAAGTAGCAATCCGGTTCGGATTATGAAATCCTTATTGGGGACTGTTGTTAATCGATTCCAATCTAAAGGCGTGGAAACGCGTAAGGAACATACGGCTCATTTGGTTGCTGTGGCTTATAAATAATGCAAATTTCTAGTGAAAATCTATTAACTATTTTTAATTCGGAACAAAAGCAGTAATAACTTTATTAAATATGATTAAGGAATATATCAGAAATTATTTGTCGGCTTCAAGTATGCGCAAGTTGCGAGATGTTTATAATAGCATTCGATCTATGGGTTATGGAGGCAATTTAAATAAATTGGGCGCTATTTATAAAACAGACAAAGTAGGACGCCATTTTTATACACAACACTACATGACTCATTTAAGTAGATTTAGATATAAGCGCATTAATTTGTTAGAAATTGGTGTGGGTGGTTATGATAATCCTAATGTTGGTGGTAATTCGTTAAGAATGTGGAAAAAATATTTTCCATTAGGTAAAATTAATAGCTTCGACATTTATGATAAAAGACAATTACAAGAAAGACGAATTAAGATATTTCAAGGCAGTCAAGTAGATCAAGAATTTTTAAATAGTATTACTAAAGAAATTGGTGGATTAGATATAATAATTGATGATGGAAGCCATATAAATGAGCATGTAATTGAAACTTTTAAAATTTTATTTCCAAAGTTAAATGATGGCGGAGTTTATGTAATAGAAGATACGCAAACATCATACTGGGAAGATTATGGAGGTAACAGTTTGGATTTAAACGATTCAAAAACTATGCTTAACTATTTCAAGAGTTTAACAGACTGCTTAAATAATCAAGAGTTTATCATTAAAAATTATGAACAAACTTATTTTGATAAAAAAATAATCTCAATGCATTTTTATCATAATTTGGTATTTATATATAAAGGAGATAATGATGAAAAATCCAATTTAATTAAGAATAATCAGCGATCAGATTAAAAACAATTATTAAATTATCATAAAGTAACAGTTGAATGGTATTTCTCACTTTTAATATAATGGACAATTCCACTTCTGATTATTTTATTACTTTAAGTAATAAGCTATCCGAAAGGCAGCAAGTTGTAGTTATAACGGGCAAAATCAGGAATACGAAAGTTAGTTTACGAGACAATATAATTGTTTTAAAGTGGCCTACTAAACATCCAGTAACTGCAAAGGACTTTTGGTTTCTCTATAAATTAGTGCAAAAGCATAAGCCCACATTAATGATATCCATGTTCAGCTTTGTTAATGTCTTTTTAATAGTTGGCTGGTTACTTCGTGTACCGAACAGAGTAGCTTGGATACGTACATTAAGTTCTCAATATGAACAAAAATCTTATAAAGTGTTTCGGAAGTCATTAATCTATAAATTAGCGACGAATGTCATTGCAAATTCTAATGCTACTAGAAAGGATATAGTCGATTTTTTTAATATACCAGAAAACAAGGTTTTTGTACTTCCTAATTCGGTTAAAGATTATGGGCTCTTATTAAAAGAGGTATCAACGGATAAACTAAAATTACTTTATGTAGGTCGCCTACATCCGAGTAAAGGTGTAGATGTCTTGATTTGGGCGTTTTCAAAGTTGTTAAATAAGTTTCCAAATCTGCGATTGGACATTATAGGGCAAGGAGAAATTTTGCAAGAGTTAATAAGTCAAACACATTCATTAGGTATTTCTGACTATGTGACTTTTCTGGGTGTAAAGGATAAGGAAACTGTATTAAGGGCTTATAAAGAATCATATTGTACAATAATACCCAGTTATTCGGAAGCCTTTGGTTATACCGTTATTGAGGCTATGAGTGTAGGAACTTGCGTTATAGGTGCTGATAATACTGGGATTAAGGAGATTATTCATCATGAAAAGACTGGTTTGTTATTTGAAACAGGAAATTCAGTCGATTTAGAAAATCAATTGGCTCGGGTTATTACTGAACCCCAATTTAGGAACACGATATGTGCAAATGGTTATAAAAGATTCTTAAATTTTTACGAAAATTCAGTTGCTATAGATAGGGATTTTAACTTTTTTTTAAGCTTGCAAAAATGAAAAATATAATAAGTAATTCAAATGAGAATGTTGTTCTATTAATGACAGGCACAGTAAAACCAAATACTTTTGCAACTTTAGCATTAAAAGATCCAGATATTAGAAGAGAGCAATATGTTGAGGCAATTAGTTATTATTTAACCCAAACCAATTTAAAAATAGTTTTTGTTGAAAATTCTGGTGTACTATTGGCTGATGAATTTGAAGAAATAGCTTATAAAAATAGATTAGAGTTTTTAACATTTTCATCACAACCATCAATGCCAGACAAAGGAAAAGGAGCTAAAGAACTTGAAATTATTAATTATGCAATGGACCATTCAAAATTCATCAATGAATCTAATTCTATTATTAAAATTACGGGCAGATTAAAAATTTTAAATATTATGGAGTTAACCTCAAATTTTTTATCGCGAGTAGAACAATATAGATGTTTATTCTCAAGTAATATTTATAAACTGAATAAAATGGATGCTCGTTGTTTCTTTTTTACTAAAGACTTTTTTCCTTACTTAAAAAGTGTTGGACAGGCAATAAACATTAAATACTCTATTGAGATGGCCTTATGGGATTCTGCTTTAAAATATTGTAATTACCATGGTGTTTTTAAACAATTGAAAAGACCGTTAAGGGTAAAAGGTGTCAATGCAGGTTTTGGAACACCCTATGAAGACAACTTTACGGCAGCGTTAGCTAAGGGAATCAGGCATTATTTTAGAGCACCATACTTTTATAGAAAAATGAAAAATGAACTAAAAGGGTATACAGCGAATGAATGATACTTCAATCCAATGAAAATTTTAATCTTCTATACACATAATCAAGGGCTGCTTTCTAGTTTTTTTCAAGAGTTGTCGGAAAAACTCTGTCAAGACGGATATGAGGTAGATAATTTTTATTTGAAGAACAAACGGGATTTCTTTTTTCAAAAAGGCATTCATGTTTATGGAGACAAACGGGCTGGATATTATCATAATTATAAATCTATATTTAGCATTATTAAAAAGTGTAAACCTGATGTCATTATTTCCAATTTTAGCTATATCAATCCAGCTTTGCTTTTTGGTAAGTTACTTGGAGTAAAACGCAATATTGCGTGGTTTCATACAGCTTATGGTCATACAAAGCCTAACTGGTTGAAAATTCTTAACAAAACGTTTTATTTAAATTTGGCCGATGTGGTTCTCGCTAATTCGATGCAATTACAAAACGAAATGCATGAAGTCTATAAGGTTCCAAAGCAAAAAACTAAATGTATTTCTTTTTGGACTAATATTTCTGATTATCGCAACCGTTCTAATTTTACAACAATAAATAGTCATGAACCTGTACTAAAAATTGGTTGCCCAGGACGTTTATTAGCCGATAAAAACCATGTCTCGGTGATTAAAGCTATTTATGAGTTAAAGAGAGGTCATGAAAATACTATTCATTTATATATTGCTGGGGATGGACCTTATAAGCAGGATTTAGAGCGATTAGTTGGTGAATTAGAATTGAATGATACAGTGTCTTTTATGGGATTGTTAAATGTTCCTGATATGGTCGCGTATTATGATGCTATGGATGTCGTGGTTTTACCAAGTTTTCACGAAGCTTTTGGATTGGTTTTTATTGAAGCGATAGCCTTGGGGCGGCCTGTTTTGGTTTCAAAGTCATTTGGTGCTTTAGGTTTTATTGATGCGGAAAAATTCCCAATTCAAGACTTTAGTTTTAATCCGTACGACATTCCAGAATTAATTAATAAATTAGAACCCTATATGGTAAACAATGGTCTGAAATCCGATTATTTTAAAATGATATATGACGCGACGTTTCAAAAAGATGTTATTTACAATCAAATTAAAACCGTTATTTTAAATCAAACGATGCCTTCATCATGATGACTTTTATTCTTAATTTACTTGCATGCCATTCCATTTTCTAACATATTTACAACCCACGCATTATTTTCGATTGGTATCGCATGCTGGTTATAGTGCTTTTCCGCGCGTAGATGCTTTACCAGTATCCGTTATCCATAAGCTTCAGGTAGATAGGGGTTACGCTTCTCAATATGCCCAAGATTATGATTTGTCTTGGCAAGCTGTACAGTCTGGATTTATTGGTGATGTACCCCATTATACCGGGTTTGAAAGCGTTTCTGTAAGCGATAATTATCATTTTATTCGTAAGCAGTTTCATCCTGCATGGGTACTTTATGTCTTGTTAATGCGTCTTGTTAGCTTTCATAATCCGATTCGTGAGATTCGCGCTTGGTTGCAAACCTCGTCTGTTAAACGCGTTACAGCCATAACGCCTATTCCGTATCCGGATTGGGAGACCTTTAGCTCTGAACTTTTGGCCCAAAAGCCGTTGGTGAGTGTGGTGATTCCTACTTTGAATCGGTATTCCTATTTAAAAGCTGTGCTATTAGATTTTGAAAAACAGGATTATCCACATTTTGAACTTCTAATTGTGGACCAATCCGAGCCCTTTCAGCCCGAATTTTATAAGTCTTTTAATTTGCCCATTCGTGTTATACGCCAAGAAGAAAAGGCCTTATGGCTGGCGCGAAATACCGCTATACAAGCCGCGAATGGCAATTTGATTGCTTTATCAGAAGACGATGTACGGATTCCATCCGATTGGCTTTCCAGTCATTTACGCGGACTTGATTTTTTTGGAGCACAGGTGTCTGCCGGTGTTTTTTATCCAGAAGGGCAGGGGATTCCAAAAGACCGTTCCTTTTTTGCTATGGCTACCCAGTTTGCTACGGGTAATGCCCTATTGTATCGGTCGGTTTTTGAGCAGGTAGGTTTGTTTGATAGGCAGTTTGAAAAACAGCGTATGGGTGATGGGGAGTTTGGCGCGCGGGTTTATTTAGCGGGCATTCGCAGCATTTCGAACCCCTATGCGAGTTGTATTGATGTAAAAGCTGGAACAGGTGGCTTGCGCGAGATGGGCAGTTGGGATGCTTTTAGACCTTCTACCTTTTTTGCGCCTAGACCCATACCTAGTGTGTTGTATTATTTTAGAAAATACTATGGCAATTCGGCGGCACGATGGGCTTTGTGGCGTACCATACCCACTTCGATATTGCCTTATCAATTTAAGACCAACCGGTTGTTATTGGTTGTTGGTATTTTTATAAGTTTGTTGCTGCTTCCTGTGGTTTTGGTTCAGGTTTTTAGTTCTTGGCAATTGGCGAGAAGGAAGTTGGCGGATGGGAGTTTGTTTGGAGAATTGAAAAGTGAAGAGTGAAAAGTGACAAATGACAAGTGACAAGTGAAGAGTGAAAAGTGAAAAGTGACAAGTGACAAGTGAAAAGTGAAAAGTGACAAGTGAAAAGTGAAGAGTGAAGAGTGACAAGTGAATAATTAATGATTAGGGTTTAGTCGCAGTTGCAGTCGCAAGTGATAATTAAGTTCTCGCAGAGGCGCAAAGTTGTAATTATGAGATTACTCACGCATACTATTTTAAAAAATTAGTGTTCGTGAATGCTTCGCATTTGCCGCGTCCTGCGTCCTTGCAATGACAGTCGGATGATGAATATTGAAAAATTAAAAATGAAAAGTTGTAGCGTTCACAATTAGCATACCTTAAAATATATTGGATTGAATAAAAAACGCATACTCATAGTTACTTCTGAATTTCCGCCACAACCGGGTGGTATAGGGAATCATGCGTATTATTTGGCTTTGTATTTGACCAAGAACCATTATGATGTTCGGGTTATTGCAGATCAGCGTGCGGTTGTGAATAGGGAGGAGGTAGCTTTTGATGCGGTATTGCCTTTCGCCGTGACTCGAATTGCTATCCAAAGGCCTCGGTTTTTAATGTATTTTAATCGGGTGGTGAAAACGCTTTCCGGTTTTAAAAATTCCGACTATGTGATAGCTACCGGTAAGTTTTCGTTGTGGAATGTGGCCTTTTGCTCCTTGTTTTATAAACGCGAGAAGCTGGCGGTGATTCATGGGAGTGAGGTTAATTTTAAATCGGCTGGATTGAAACAATCTATTGCCATTTCCTTAAAGCAATTTGAAAGGGTGGTTGCCGTGTCGCACTATACCAAAGGCTTGGTGGCTGACTTAAACTTGACCGTTAGCGTTATTCCTAATGGGATTGATTTGGAAAAATGGCCTTTAGCACAGGGTAAGAAGGCCGATTTGAAGGGGTATCCCGTTTTAACTACGGTTGGCCGGGTTAGTTCCCGAAAAGGTCAGTTAGAAGTTATAAAATTATTACCCGAGGTATTGAAAGACTATCCTGATGCGCAGTATCATTGTGTAGGTATTCCGAGTGAAGCAGACCGCTTTATGAAGACGGCAAGCGTATTGGGTGTGGCAAACCATGTTATATTTCATGGCGCGCTATCCGATGCTGCCTTGCAAAGTGTTTTACAAGCAACGGATGTGTTTGTTATGTTGAGTACGGAAAGTTCCACGGGCGATGTGGAAGGCTTTGGGATTGCTATTTTGGAAGCTAATGCTTTAGGAGTTCCCGCTATTGGTTCCAAAAACTGTGGGATTGAAGATGCCATTCACGATGGTGTTTCTGGTTTTTTAGTGGACCGTAGGGATGCATCCGCTTTTAACCGTTATATTTCCTGTGTTTTAGCAGCGCCCGCGCCGTATAAAAAACAGGCTCGTGCATGGGCCGAGCAGCACGACTGGAACCAGATTATTAAACGATATATAGCCTTTGTTTCATGAGCACCCTAACCATTATATCCCATACAGAACATTATCGGCAAGCGGATGGTAGGCTTGTTGGATTAGGTTCTACAGTAACCGAAATTAATGAGCTTTTGGCTGTTTTTGACCGGATTATTCATGTGGCTATGCTTCATGATGTTACCGCGCCACCCAGTGCGTTAGCTTATGTATCTGACCGGATTGAATTTATAGCTTTACCAGCGGTTGGTGGTACCACTTGGGGTGCCAAATTACATGTAATTTTTCAAGCTCCTAACATTTTATTGACTGTGCGAAAGGCTTTGCAGGCTTCTGATTATTTTCAATTTCGTGCCCCTACGGGCATTGGGGTTTATGTTATTCCCTACCTCCTAATATTTTCTTCTAAAAAAGGTTGGTTTAAATACGCTGGAAATTGGAAACAAGCCCAGGCACCTTTAGCTTACCGCTTTCAAAAATGGTTGTTGGCGCGTCAATCGCGCCCCGTTACTATTAATGGTTTTTGGGATGACCAGCCTAAACAGTGTTTGAGCTTTGAAAACCCGTGTTTGACCGAACAGAATATTATTGACGGGCAAGCCGTTATTCAACAAAAGCGTTTGGAATATCCTATTGATTTTTGTTTTGTAGGGCGTTTAGAAGCTGCTAAAGGTCTGGATTTGTTATTGGAAACCGTGCATGGGTTGGCAGCGGAATTTCGTGAGCCTATTGGAACCATTCATGTGGTTGGGTCTGGTGTGCGGCAATCCTATTATGAAGCAAGGGTTAAGGAATTACAACTCCCCGTTAGATTTCATGGCTTTGTGTCCCGAGATGCCGTTCATGCTATTTATACGCGTTGCCACGTAATTGTATTGCCCTCTGCCTCTGAAGGGTTTCCGAAAGTAATAGCCGAAGCTATGAATTTTGGCTGTATCCCAATTGTTTCTGATGTATCTTCCATCAGTCACTACATCCAAAATGGACTTAATGGGTTTTTAATGGCTGATTTGGACGTGCCTTCTTTGACGGCTTGTTTTAAACAAGTTTTGGAATTAGATCCTGATGAATTTGACCGGTTAAAGGCCCATTCCTTGGAGGCTATGACGCGGTTTAGCTATTCGTTTTATAATCAGCGTTTAGTGAAAGCCATTTTATAAGTGTGCATTTTTTTTAATAATAGCTGTCTATTAAAAAAAAAATGATATTTTTAAACCAAACTAATTATCGCTCACCTAGTTAATGGTATTTAAAAAACTACATTGGACGCTTAAACGGCACCCTTTTTTATATGTTACGCGATTTCGACTGCTATCAAAAAACGCCAATGAGGCGGTAATTGATTCGTGTAGTTATAATGCGCTTAACGGGAAAGCTGATATCCCCGATTTATATACACGCATTAATTCCGAGATATTTAAAACTGGCAAGCCTGAGACGGATTTGGCGTTGGTAAAACAGTTGGTTTTATGGTTGTCTGAACATACTACCGTTGGTCCAGGATTGAGTGAACCGTCTGACAAGGCTTTGGAAACCTTGTTGTATGGTGCTGGTGGTGTGTGTAGTGATATGGCACAGGTTTTTAATAATTTTTGTGTGATTAATGATATTCAGGTCCGGGAATGGGGAACCACGAGTGCGCCTTTTAATCGGGCTAATGGTGGTCATTCCTTTAACGAGGTTTATATCCAAGAGTTGGACAAGTGGTTGTTGGTTGATCCGTCTTGGGGTGTTTTCTTTTTTAACAATAAGGGGGTACCGCTATCCGTTATGGAAGTGTATGATTTATCACGCTCTGGGCAAGCGGTTGCCTATGATTCCTTTCTTCCAGACCAGCATATTAGCTTAAAGCAGGTTTCAAAGAATTATTTAAGCCCTGATATTGTTCCGTTTTTAATATGTGACTATAGAAACAAAACATACGACCGGTATTTGAAATTGGCCCGACCTTACGTGCCTGTTTTTATGATTCATTTTATGGTGTACTTGTTTGGGAAGAGTTATCATTATAAGTTTCCAATAGATGATTATAAAAAGATATTTGTTTAGGTGCTGGTTTCTTGATTTCATTTTCTGTGACTAATCAATTTTATAGTATCTTGCAGCGCCTAAACATGTAAAAAACTTATATAAACTACTTTGAAAACCAATATTACCTATATCAGCGCCATTGGTTTCCACGCCGCTTTAGGGATTTTAATTTACTTTAATGAGAGTATTGCCAAGCTGTACTTTTTTGGTGCTGTTTTTTATTTCTTGTATCGTATTATAAATTCAACAGAACGCTCTAGAACTTATGAGGTTTTAAAAGCCTGTGCCTATTTTGTAGGTGCGGAGGTGTTTTTTAGAACGACTAAAGGTGCTATTTCCTACGAAGCTGGTAAATACATGGTGATTGTATTTGTATTGATAGGTATGTTTTATAAGGGCATATCTGGTAAAGGTTATCCCTACTTTATTTATTTGATGTTTTTGGTTCCCTCCATTTTTGTGGCCTCAACCACTTTGAGTTTTGATGCGAACTTTAGAACCAATATTGCCTTTGTATTGAGTGGCCCGGTATGTTTGGGTTTGGCAGCCCTATTTTGCTATGATAAGCGGGTAAGTTACAGCCAAATGTCCCAAATTATGCTGTTTATGGTTTTGCCCATTATAGCCCATACGGCTTATTTGTATTTTTATACGCCTAATTTACGGGATGTATTAACCAGTACGGCTTCTAACCGAGCGGCCTCTGGAGGTTGGGGTGCTAATCAGGTTTCGGCCGCCTTGGGATTGGGGATGTTTTTAATGGCGGTGCGGTTGTTTACAAAATCGCCTAGTTTGGGGCTGAAAATTTTGAATGCGACGGTTTTGGGCTTAATAACTTTTCGGGCTATCACAACCATGAGCCGAGGTGGTGTGATAGCTGCCATCATGGCCATATTAATATTTTTGTTTTATTATTATCGGCATTCTCGCGCGAAAAAACGAAATGAGGTCATCGCTATATTTGGTTTGTTTTGCATCAGTTTGGTGATGACCTGGTTTGTCAGTATTAATCAGACGGACGGTTTGGTGAATTTACGTTATGCGAATAAGGACCATTTAGGCCGGGATAAGGGTTCCTTAACCACAGGGCGTGCCGAATTATTTGAGGGTGAGTTAGCAGGTTTTATAAGTAGTCCATTTTGGGGCATTGGTTCAAGCCGCGCCAAGGATCAGCGGATTGAGGATGACGGGCAAGGCGTTACCTCACATAGTGAGATTAGTCGTACCTTAGCCGAGCACGGTCTTTTTGGCGTTGTTATTCTTTTAATCCTGATTTTTAAACCATTAGACATGCATGCCAAAAACAGGGGTAATTATTATTTTTTTGCCTTTTTGGCCTTTTGGTTTTTAACTATTAATCATATGTCCATGCGGATTGCTATGCCTGCTTTTATTTATGGATTAGCCCTTTTAAATGTAACACATGACAAACGTCCTATACATAGGAAACCACTTAAAAACCCAGCAGACTAATATATCTGCTATCTCGGTTTTAGGGCCCTTGCTTGAAACGGCAGGCTATACGGTGTTTTATGCGTCTTCCAAACCCAACAAGTTGTTGCGAATGTGGGCTATGCTTTATTCTGTTTGTCGCTATGCTAAAGGTGTTGATGTGGTGCTTATTGATACTTATAGTACCACTAACTTTTACTATGCACTTTTGGTGAGTCAACTTTGTCGCTTGTTGCGATTGCCTTATATACCCATACTTCATGGTGGAGAACTTCCGAAACGTTTAGAGCGCTCCCCTTTTTGGAGTCGCCTGATTTTTAAACACGCGCAGTGTTTGGTTTCTCCCTCAAAATATTTAGAGGAAGCTTTTGATAAGCCAGGATATGCGCCTGTGGTTTTTATTCCGAATAGTCTTTCTATTGACCAGTATCGGTATGAACGCAAAACATATAGAAGCATTCGACTGCTTTGGGTGCGGTCCTTTTCAAACATTTATAATCCGTCATTGGCTGTTAGGGTATTAAAACGTTTACAAGATGCCGGTTATGCCTGTGAATTATGTATGGTAGGTCCCGATACTGGAGATGGGAGTTTACAGGCCGTTCAACAATTGGCCGCTGACTTGGCTGTATCCGTGCGGTTTACTGGGAAATTACCTAAAGCTGATTGGTTGGCTTTGGCCCATGATTATAACGTATTTATAAATACCACCCATTTTGATAATATGCCGGTGAGTGTTATTGAGGCCATGGCTCTTGGTTTGCCAGTGGTTTCTACTGATGTTGGTGGTTTACCCTATTTAATTACCCATGAAGAAACAGGTTTGTTAGTGGGGCCTGATGATGCTGATGCTTTTGAAACTGCTATTGTCCAATTGGTATCTGATACTAATGCGACTGGTGCTATGACGGAACGTGCTCGTGCTATGGTTGAAGGTTTTGATTGGGAGGTTGTTAAGGAGAAGTGGTTTGCCGTTTTGAGGTGATGCCTTGAGATGTTTTTTTTTGCGAAGGCATGGCGTGGCGAAAGTGTTTGAAATTCAAAGTTTCAAGGTTAAAATTCCACATGTT